>DATHMF010000052.1 GCA_035487355.1 Terriglobales bacterium
GGTGAGCTCAGACTACACCCGCAATACCAGCGTCTTTAACGGGAAGATCAACTGGGTGCAGATCGACCTGGGCAAGGACGTCCACGATCACTTCATCACTCCGGAGGAACGGCTGAACCTGGCCATGGCCAGGCAGTAGGCCGTCGCTAGCCTTAAGCAACAACACCGTCCGTAGGCCGGGAAAGCCCGCTTACGGACGGTCTCATTCAATGACCTGCATTGCGACTTGTCCTCGCATGCTGATCGCAAACTGCCACGGAAAGACCTAATTCTTTTACGCAACCCAGCACATGTGCTGCGATATTCGGGCAGCCTGGCCAATCACACAAATACTCGGATAGCTCTTCTTCGCGGCCATCTGGACCCGCAATACCGGTCTTGATCGTCACTTGAGGCGTATGTGCCTCCTTGCGCTTCCCGTATGCCTAAATTCTTGCCGACGGTGACCGCTTGTGCAAGTAACTCCCCGTCGACGTTTGCACAAAAGTAACCTTAAAGATGTCCCAAAACCGCAATGAGGTTGGCTTGCTTCAAGTATGCGGAGGTTAGAAGCCGAGAGGAGGCAAGTCCGTGGGCACGCGCCGCCATGGGGATTTCGTTTAGAACCTAGTACTTCTACCAGTTTCGTTCTGCGAGCCGCGATTGTTAGCCTTCTGGAGGCGTCGTCCTTCGTTCCTGCGGAATCGCATAACCGTTCGTGGGACTTGCGGCCTCATAAGGGCGTCTTCTTCGCGGCGAGTTTTCGGCGAAGGATATGGAAAAAGGCAGATAAGGAGACTCAAGAATGGCTACGATGGTTGGTTACTCCGGGAGGCAGCCTGGTTGCGTGCTACTCGTTTCCGATCTCAAGAGCATCGTCTTGAAACTGCAGCGAGTGTGGCAGAGACTCGCAATCCGCGGCACTCAAAATCTGACAACAAGATAAGACGCGGACCAAGGCAGATCGCGGCATCTTTGCACTTGCGCCAGGCACTGCTCGCACACCTGAAATCCGCACTTTGATTGACGAAAACTGGCGCATCTACTGGCGCAAACGGGATGACGCGCCATGGGATCATGCTGGATCGTTTGAGAGTAAGCCACGCGAACGTGCTCCCGGACTTGATGGCCGGAGTCACGAGTGCTTTCTCCTATATTCCCCAAGGGATGGCGTATGCGCTCGTAGCAGGTGTGAGCCCGATATACGGACTGTATACCGGCGTTTTTGCGCCAGTGATTGGCGGGCTCCTCGCAGGTTCCTCATTCATCGTCATAACGGTGACCAATGAGCTGGCCATGCCAACCGGCGGCATCCTAGCCGCATTCGAGCCTGAATCTGCCGCGCGGGCTCTGTTCACGTTGACTTTCTTGATCGGCGTGATTCAGCTGGCGTTGGGACTGCTGAAATTTGGCAGAGTAACTCGCTTTATTTCCCATTGCGTGACCACCGGATTTATCGCTGGCGTGGGAGTTCTGCTGGTTCTTGGACAGCTGCAAAAGCTGACTGGGTACAAGGGACAAGTGTCAGGAAATATTTTCGTGAGAACTTGGAACTGGCTGCTTCATCTAAATCAGGTGGACTTCCACACAACTCTTGTCGGACTCTTCACACTGGGCCTTATTGTTGTCCTGCAACATACTCGCTTGAAAGCCGTCGCGCTCGTGGTCGCTCTTCTGGCCGCCACATTGGGTGTCTTCGTTCCGCACTGGAATTCTGTGGAGCTTGTTGGAGCGCTTTCACGGATCCCCAGGGGTCTGCCATCCCCGGTACTACCTGACTTGCGAATGATTCCGCAGTTGTTGATACCTGCTCTGTCGTTAGCGGTGTTGGGACTGAGTGTGGCAGCCGGCGTATCACAAAATTATCCGGAACCAGATGGAACCATGGCGGACGCATCAAGCGATTTTGTTGCCCAGGGAGCAGCGAATTTGATAGGCGGTTTCTTCCAGGGAATGCCAGCCGGCGGTTCGATCTCGCGAACTGCCACAAGCATCAGCGCGGGTGCCAGAAGCAGATGGGCAAACATTTTCGCCGGCGTTGTTCTCGGAATTGTTCTGCTGACATTTGCTGGTTTTGCAGAACTTGTCCCGATGGCAGGCTTGGCTGGGTTGCTTATTTCTATCGGTATAGGTGTTCTGAATCCTGACCGGATCGCCAAAGTTTGGAATACGCATATTGCGGAGCGAGCCGCAATGGTGGCCACTTTTGTTCTTACCCTGCTAATTCCACTGCACTGGGCGATCCTCGCGGGCGTAGGGCTAACCCTCCTGGTCTACATCTATTCATCCTCGACCAAGGTCCGCCTTGTCCAAATCGTGCGGTCGGGAGATGGTGATTTTCAGGAAGTCGCAGCACCCGCTCAGTTGCCGAGTGATTCAGTAGTAGCGCTGCACGCCTATGGGAACGCCTTCTTTGCCGCGGTCTACACGCTCGAAGCCGCTCTACCTGCCCCGGAAAATGCCGAGAATTCCATTGTCATCTTCGGTCTGCGCGGACGCGAATCTATAACGAGCAGCGCAGTTGCAATGCTGGAACGGTACCTCCGCCGCCTTCAAGCAAGGGGAAACAAGCTCATGCTATTTGGAGTCGAACCATCAGTGAGGCGCGCACTTGAGCGTACGGGGCTGATGCAGGTAATTGGTGAAGAGAGCGTATTTGGGGCCAGCGCAAGCATCGGAGGCTCGTTCCAACAAGCTTGGGTTGCGGCTCATGAGATTGTGAGAAGGAAGACTCAACGCGCCTAAAGCAGCTTAGTCATTCGATGGTGTGTGTTCGCCCGACGCTGGAGCGAACTTTATTCAGGACACGACGGTTAGCGCTTCTCTCCGCTTCTTTCTATAGTTTTCGTAGAACAGCAACAATGAATTTGGAGTAACCATCAGAGCACTGAATGCCACAAGAGCAATATCAACTTTTGTACCGGGAAAGCTCTCGATGGCGATCACGGCACACAATCCGACATTGCGCATACTGGTACCGGTTGCGAGGATCCTGCGGTTCTCCCGCTGCGGCCCACCCAGGAGCCAGCCAATAATCATCGATCCAATGATCAGTGACGCCATAGCAGCTAGTGTAGGGACTCCCAGT
>DATHMF010000053.1 GCA_035487355.1 Terriglobales bacterium
GCACGAAAGCCATCAGCCCCTACTCCCCGGCCAACAAGCAAGACACACCAGAAGACAAACCAGATCTAGCCCGGCAAAACACCGTCAGCCCCGAATCCGCCGCCGGTGCAAATCAGCAAACGCCCCAGCGCTATGAACGGACCCTGCACGGAAATTCTCCCTTTCCCCCGTTCACAGTCCCTAAGCCGGAGAATAAAGCCCCGCAGCGAGAAGGCCTACGCCACCCCGACCGGAGTGACATACGTACGCTTTGAGAAAAAAAGGCAGATTCAACAGGTTTTAAAAAAAGCATTCCCAGGAATGCAGGGCCAAAGATTAAGGATGAGGCCCTTCGGTCTTTGAAAATTCATAAGAGCAGTATTCCGCCGCTAGAGCGATTTGTCTATGTGCGCCTCTGCGTTCCTCCGCGTCCTCTGCGGTGAGGCTAACTTTTCTGAGTACTGAGTACTGAGTACCGAGTACTGTTTTCCAACCAAGCCAGCAAGGGGGGTACCCCCTGAAAACCGGTCCCGCGGTTGAAAGCAGCCAGCTTTCTGAGAACTGAGAACCACTTTAAACCGGGTTTGATTTCTTGTTTTCATCCTGCGGGGAAATGTGGGTCACTGCTCCCGGGCCAACGGCGACGACAAAATATGTTGCAGGGGTGGATCCCGCATTTTTGATTCCGTGCACCTCGTTGGAAGCAACATAGGCAGCCGAGCCTGCTCCGATGACATGGGGCGTGCCGCTTATCGTGATTTCGACCGTTCCCTCCCGAACCAGCCAGAATTCAGAATGAGGATGATGATGAGGCGGATGAGGGGCGCCACCGGGCTCAAGGGTAGTCTCGTGCATTTCAACTTCCTCTCCTGTCGCCAGCTTGCCTTTCACAATCTGCCGGAACTGCGCGCCTTTGCCCTTTTCTACGGGCAGTTGATCAAACGCAATGGCGACGGAAGGCAATGAGGAAGAAGTGGAATCCGATGCGGCCAGAGCATTCGCAGACAAAGCGCTCAGGGCAAAAGCAGCCGGCAGAAGAGAGCATATTTCACGTCGTGTTGTGGGCATGTGTACCTCGGGTTATGTTATGAAGATGGGCTTGTTCCTGAGACGGAGCCCGCTCATAGAGAGCACTCCATCATAGTGCGGGATTATAGGAATTGGCTAGACCGTTTGTCCCAGTTCACAGTCTTATTCTGGTTGTTTTGCAGTGAGTTCTTTGCGGGCGAGCTCCGAAAAGGCAGAAGCTGCATGGGGAAGGCTGCGGTGCTTTTGAGAAATCAAACCTAACTCCCGCGATATCTCGAGCCCCTCGATCTTCAACAGCCGGACATCCCCCCGCTTCACGTTTTCGCGGGCAAAGGTCGAGCTGATCAATGAAACTCCGAAGCCGGCAGCCACGAAACGTTTAATCATGGTCAAGCTGGTGAGTTCCATCGTGATATTGAGGTTCTCACGGTAAGGACGCAGGTTTTTTTCGATTAATTTGCGGGTTGATCCCGTTTTAGGAATGATGAGCGGCTGCTGCGCCAGCTCTTCCATCGTAACCGACCGCTTGTTAAAAAGCGGACTGCCCGGACCAACCATCAGCAGAACTTTATCTTTAAAGAGAGGAACAACGTGAAGGCTGGGAGACTTGACCGGCAAGGTCACCATGCCAAGATCCAGCGCTCCATCTTCCACTTTTTCTATGACCTTATGGGTAAAGTTCCGGTAAACGCTGATCCTGATTTTCGGGAACATGCGGTGATACTTCGCGAACACCTTGGGCAGCACGTACAGAAAAGTGCCTTCATTGGCCCCAATGGAAAGAGTACCCACCGGAACGCCGTTGCGCTCGGCAATCGCCCGCAGGGAGTTGTGGCGGAGCGCAAGAAGTTGACGGGCATAATCCAGGATCACTTCCCCGGCCGGCGTAAGCCGCACTGATTTTGCCGTCCGGTCGAAGAGTCTGTGCCCGTACTCCTGCTCCAATTGGCGGATCTGGGCGCTTACCGCCGGTTGCGAGCGCAGGACCTTCTCCGCTGCGCGGGAAAAACTGCCTAGTTTGGCAACTTCTACAAACGTATTAAGCTGATCAAAATCCATATTCTTCAAATCATGCTAACACACGACCGCTGCGGAGACACTACAGCTTATGCTCGCGGACTCTGAACAGGAATCGCTTCAAAAGCTGAAGCCCCATTTATGAAATATTTATAAAACAAGTTCTACGCGGAAACCGTGTTGAGTAACTTCCCTTTTTTAACTTTCACCGGGTTCAGGAACGACATCATACCGCGCAGGTCTTCGCCGACGCGCTCAATCTGCTGGTCCTGCTCCTGATCGCGTTTCTCGTAAAACCATTTGCCGCCGGTCTCATTTTCGGCGATCCACTTTTTGGCAAAGGTGCCATCCTGTATTTCTTTCAACAGTTGCTTCATGACCTGCCTCGTCTCCTCGGTGATCAGGCGCGGACCGGCGGTGTAATCTCCGTATTCGGCGGTGTCGCTCACCGAATAACGCATGTAGCTCAGGCCGCCGCGATACATCAGGTCCACGATCAGCTTGAGTTCATGCATGCATTCGAAGTAAGCAAGCTCAGGTTGGTATCCGGCTTCAACCAGGGTCTCAAATCCGGCCTTGATGAGATGGCTCACGCCGCCGCAGAGCACGGACTGCTCGCCGAACAGATCGGTCTCGGTTTCCTCTGCGAATGTGGTTTCCAGCACCCCTGCGCGCGTGCAACCGAGTCCTTTGGCGTAAGACAAGGTCAAGGCGCGGGCATTTCCACTGGGATCCTGATGCACGGCAAAGAGCGCCGGCGTGCCGCTGCCTTCGACGTAAAGCTCGCGCACACGGTGTCCGGGAGACTTGGGCGCAACCATACTCACATCAACCTTGGGCGGCGGAGTCACTGTGCCGTAATGGATATTAAAGCCGTGGGCGAACATCAGCATTTTGCCAGCCGCGAGATGCTGCTCGATTTCCTTTTTGTAGAGCGCTGCCGTTTTTGTGTCGGGCACAAGCAGCATGATGACGTCGGCCCAGGCGGCGGCTTCCGCGGGCGTTACGACCGTGAATCCATCGGCCTGAGCGCGGGAGCGCGAAGCGCTCGAAGCGGGCAAGCCCACGCGAACTGAGACGCCGCTATCACGCAGATTCTGTGCGTGCGCGTGGCCCTGGGAGCCGTAGCCGATAATCGCGACCTTCTTCTGCTGAATCAACGCGAGGTCTGCATTATTTTCCAAATAGATTTTTGCCATAATGTCTGTATTTTCTCCAAAAATATTTTAGTTAAACCGAACGGGCAATGTTTTGAGTATTGCCTGTCACTGAGTCATTGAAAGAAGAAATGGTATTTTGCGATGCCAGCGAACTGCAGCCAGCCATGGCAACGTGCCCGGTGCACACCATCTCCAGAATGCGGTAGGGACGCAGAATTTCTACAAACTCATCAATCTTTTCCTTTGTTCCGGTGAACTGCAGGATCAGGGCCTCTGAACCGGCTTCCACAATCTGCGCGCCATGCTTGCCTATAATTTCGTGGACGCGCGCTTTCGTCTCAGCGCTTATGGCCACTTTGATCAGAGCCATATCGCGCGAGACGTAGGATTCCGTTATGTTCTGTATGCGCAGAATATTCACGAGCTTGTACAGATTGGCTTCAATGCGCAAGGCGCCGTGTTCATCGGTATCCACCACAATGGTCATACGTGAAACGCCGGGCACCTCGGTGCGTCCAACCGTCAAGGTCTCGATATTGAATGCGCGCCGGCGGAACAGAATCGCCACGCGCGCCAGCACGCCTGGTTTATCTTCGACGTAAACAACGAATGTGTTCAGCATAACAATCTCTCTATCACTTTCATTTTTACTACCCTTACCACTCCATCTCGGTATCGGCGATGGGATTGGGGCGGCGAATCATGTCCTTCAGATCGGCGCCGGCCGGGACCATCGGATAAACCGTATCTTCCTGCTCGACGCGGAAGTTAATCAGCATGGGCCCATCATGTTCGCGGGCTTCGCGAATCGCAGGAATCACGCCTGAACGCTGGGTCACCGTCGCCGCACGAATGCCAAATGCTTCGGCGAGCTTGGCGAAATCAGGATTGACCAAGGGTGATGCCGCGTAGTTACGGGAATAAAAGAACTCCTGCCACTGGCGTACCATGCCGAGGTAGCCGTTGTTGATAATGGCAATGTGGACCTTAATTTTTTCCTGGAAGATGGTGGCCAGTTCGCACATGGTCATCTGAAAGCCGCCGTCTCCGACGATTACCCAGACTTCCGCTTCAGGCCGCGCAACCTTTGCGCCGATTGCGGCCGGCAGGGCGAATCCCATCGTGCCCAACCCGCCAGAGGTAATAAGGGAACGCGGAGAGTTGTGGTGATAGTACTGTGCCTCCCACATCTGGTGCTGTCCTACGTCGGTCACCACCACCGCGTTGCCGCCGGTCTCGCGCCATAGATCATTGATCACGTGCGCAGCATAGAGGTGGCCGCTATCGGGAAGGTTTTGAATGTCGCGTACCACCGAATCCCCCCTGAGTTCTTTAATGTGTTGAACCCACTCGGGATGCTTGGGAGTTGACTCCAGCTTGGGTTGCAGCTCACGCAATACTTCCTTGAGATCACCCACCAGTGCGACATCAACTTTCACGTTCTTGTTGATCTCGGCAGGATCAATCTCAACGTGGATCTTCTTGGCGTTCTTCGCATAGGTGCTGAGGTTGCCGGTCACGCGATCATCGAAGCGCATGCCCAGGGCAATCAGCAGGTCAGCTTCCTGGATGGCGTTGTTGACCCAGGCCTCGCCATGCATTCCCATCATGCCGAGATTCAACGGATGCGAAGCCGGAATCCCGCCCAGCCCCAGAAGCGTAACCGCAACTGGTATATCGAGGTGCTCCACCAGCTTGCAAACTTCCTGCGTAGCGCCCGAAAGGATAATGCCGTGTCCGGCAAGAATAATGGGCCGCTTTGAAGTACGGATCAGTTCAATCGCCTTTTCGTAGTCACGTGCACTGGGAGAAAGATCGGGACGATAGCCAGGCAGTTGGGGCGCGGCTGCTTCCCAATCGAAAATACAGGAGCTCTGTTGTGCGTCCTTGGTGATATCAATCAAAACCGGTCCAGGACGCCCTGACTGCGCGATATAACATGCTTCCCGTACCGTGCGTGCAATATCTTCCGCTCGGGTAACAAGATAGTTGTGCTTGGTGATGGGCAGAGTGATACCGGTGATATCAACTTCCTGAAAGGCATCGCTGCCAATAAACTTGCTGCCTACCTGTCCGGTAATACAAACCACGGGCGAAGAATCGAGCATGGCGGTGGCAATGCCCGTGACCATGTTCGTCGCACCTGGCCCGGAGGTTGCCATGGCCACGCCAACTTTGCCGCTGGCGCGAGCGAATCCGTCGGCCATGTGGGTTGCGCCCTGCTCGTGCCGCACCAATATGTGCCGAATGGATGAATGCTTGAGCGCGTCATAGACAGGAAGAATTGCGCCTCCGGGATATCCAAAGACGGTTTGCACACCTTCCCGCTCCAGCGAGGCCCACAAAATCTGTGCGCCGGTCATCTTGTCGTTGGCAGGAGCTTGCACCTGCGATTGCACGGCTGTTGTTGTGCTCATAGCATCCTCTATACCGTTACCGCTCCCACAGAAGCTGAAGAGACAGTGCTTGCATACTTGGCGAAAACGCCGGTCGCGAAGCGGGGCTTGGGCGGCTGCCAGTTGCGCAAACGCTCTTCGATTTCCGAGTCTGAAATTTCCACGGAGAGTTGGCGCTTATCAACATCAAAAACGACGATGTCGCCATCGCGCACGGCAGCTATAGGTCCGCGGCAGACAGCTTCGGGGGCGACGTGCCCGGCCATAAGACCGCGGGTCGCGCCTGAGAAGCGTCCGTCAGTAAGTAAGGCCACGGATTCTCCCAGGCCGGCACCTGTCAGTGCCGCAGTAACCGCCAACATCTCTCTCATACCCGGACCGCCGCGCGGACCTTCATTGCGGATGACCAGCACGTCATTTGGGCGGATCTTGTTTTCTTGCACCGCAGCAAAAGCATCTTCTTCACATTCGAATACGCGCGCGGGGCCGCGATGCTGATGGCGCGTGTGTCCGCTGAGCTTGACCACGCAACCTTCGGGCGCGAGGTTTCCTTTGAGAATCACCAGACCGCCAGATGCGCTAAGTGGCTTGGAGAGCGGCAGCACAACTTCTTGTCCTTTATTCTCTTTCGCCTCTTTCGCCTCTTGTGCAAGCGTTCTACCGGTCACTGTCTTACAGCTTCCATTGAGGATTCCTGCTTCGATGAGACGTTGCGCGACCAGCCGTGTCCCCCCAGCCTCATAGAGGTCTGTGGCAACAAAGCGTCCGCCAGGTTTTAGGTCTGCAATGAGCGGCACGCGGCGGCTGATGCAGTCGAAGTCGTTGATGTCGAGCTTCAATCCGATCTCGTGCGCAATCGCCAACAGATGAAGCACAGCGTTGGTCGAACCCGCGCTGGCGGCCACACTGGAGATTGCGTTTTCCAGTGACTCGCGCGTGATGATGTCGCTGGGAACCACGTTTTCTTTGACCAGCCGGACAACGGTTCTGCCAACAGCTTGCGCGGCCAGATGCTTCTCGGGAACCATGGCCGGGATTTCGTTGGCGCCCATGGGCGAGATTCCCAAAAATTCACAAGCCATGGACATGGTGTTCGCCGTGAACTGACCACCACAGGCACCCGCTCCGGGACAAGCCTGCTGCTCGATCTCACAGAACTCAGCGTCAGACATCGCTCCGCGAGCGTGCGCGCCCACGGCTTCGAAAACATCCTGGATGGTGACGTTCTTTTCGTGAAATTTGCCAGGCGCTATCGAGCCACCGTACAGCATCACGCCAGGGATGTTCAGCCGCGCCAGCGCCATTACCGTTCCGGGGATGGTTTTATCGCATCCGGAAAGGGCCACGATGCCGTCAAAAAGATTGCCGCGCGCTACCAGCTCGATGGAATCTGCAATGACCTCACGGCTCACCAGCGAGGCGCGCATTCCTTCACTGCCCATAGTGATGCCATCGGAGATGGAGACCGTGTTGAACTCCATGGGGGTCGCGCCGGCCTCGCGAATTCCCTTCTTGATCTCCTCGGCGAGCTCGCGCAGATGGTAGTTGCAGGGACCAATCTCGGTCCAAGTATTGGCTACACCGATGATGGGCTTGGCCAGATCTTCCGGCGTGAAGCCGATGGCGCGCAACATTGCCCGGGCCGGCGCACGACTCGGGCCCGCCATAATTGCGGCACTACGCTTGGGGTTTCCGTTGTTCACGTTTATCACTATCCGTCATGTTGCCAGTCATGGCTAACTTGTTTGTTTGTAATCAAGAGGCACTTTATTGTGCCCCACCTGGGAACTCTGGTTAATAAGCTGCAAACCTATTTTTAAACGACTGAGACGTATAAGCCAAGGTTATAATTATTATAACTTTATAAGCAAACGTTTTGATATTTAGTTTATTTATATGAGCTTGGCTCAATAACATGCACCTGCATGGAAAAGCGGTATCTGCGCCAGCGAAGTGTTCCGGTAGCGCGCTTTTCATATTTTAATATTTGAAACGATTATTTTTTGTATTGAATTTCAGGCATACATCGTATACCTTCCTCGGTTTGCGCACTGCAGCAACAAAACTCCCCTGCCCGGGCACAACTAATCATTGCGCTCTGGGTTTGCATCGAATTTGTATTGAAATCTTCGAATTTTTCTGAGGTCATTCCATGAAGTCATTTTTCGCGCTCTTGTGCTGCGTCTTAATCTCTGTAATTCCCGGCATTGCTGCTCCTGCTTCTCAAGGTCGGGCCATTTACGTCTCGCCTGGTGGGGATGACAAAAATCCTGGGACCAAAAACCAACCCATACGCACGTTGGAACATGCTCGCGACCTGGTGCGCGCCATCGACCAAAAAATGAGCGGTGATATCACGGTATATCTCCGTGGAGGTGTTTACCGGTTGGATGGGCCCTTAACGCTGGACTCGAGCGATTCGGGCACAAACGGCCACAATGTAATCTACACGGCCGTTGCCGGACAAAAACCGGTAATCAGCGGCGGAGTGCAGGTCACAGGTTGGAAGGTTTTGGACGCCGGCAAAAATCTCTGGTCGGCGCCGACGCCCGCGGTCCTCAAGAACACTCGCCAGCTTTATGTTGATGGCGTGCGCGCACTGCGGGCACGAGGACGCCTGCCGGTGAGCGTCACCAAGACCGACACCGGATATGAGGCCATCTCTTCTGCAATGGCCGTGTGGAAAAACCAGAGTGATATTGAGTTTGTTTATACCGGTGGGAATTCGCTGTGGTCGGAGGGCTCATTCGGCCTGGGCTCTTGGACTGAGCCACGCTGTCCCGTAGCCAGCATCCAGGGCACAACGATCACGATGGCGCAGCCCTGCTGGGACAACTCCACCAAGCGCGTGATGTTGCCCAACGTCAGGCGGACGGCAAATCTTGTTGGTCCAGCTAGCGTGGGCAAAGAACCTGCGTATGTCGAGAACGCCTTCGAATTGCTAGGGACGCCCGGCCAGTGGTATTTCGACCGGTCGGCGGGCATCATCTATTATGTACCACGGCCGGGGGAGGACCTAAGCAAGGCAGATGTTGAAGTTCCTGTTTTGGAAAAGCTCATCTCTGCTCAAGGTACAAAAGATAGTCCCATCCACCATATTGTCTTTTCTCATCTGCAGTTTTCATATGCCACATGGCTACAGCCGAGCGGCGGCGAAGGCTTTCCAGAAATCCAGGCCAACTACATGGTCACGGGGCAAGGCGGGTACGCCACGCAAGGTCTGTGCAAGCTGGCTCCGAGTGGCGACTGCCCTTACGGGGCATGGACAAAGATTCCCGGAAACGTCTCTTTTATCTATGACAACAATATCCAGTTTCTGAATGATGCCTTTGTACATCTGGGAGCGGCGGGCCTTACGCTCGGGAATGGATCGCAGTCTGACTTAGTTCAAGGCAACGTCTTTACAGATATCTCTGGCAATGGGCTGGGACTCGGAGACGTCAATCTACCGCTGGCAACGGGCAGCGAGATTACCAGCGACAATCGGATTCTCAACAATCATCTTTATAACGTCGCAACTGAGTATCACGGTGGCATTGGAATTGACGTAGGCTATGCGCAGCGGACGCTGGTGCAATATAACCAGATTGACCACACTCCCTATACGGGAATTTCGATGGGCTGGGGAGGCTGGCCCGATAAGATCCAGCAAGCCGGACAGGCAAACTTCTCGCAAAACAACGTGGTTGCCAACAACCTGATCTTCAATCACATGCTGCTGCTCTCCGATGGCGGAGGCATTTACACACAGGGCCTCACCGGCCCCACACTCAGCAATGGCGAGAAGCTCGTGGGGAACGTCATCTACAACCAATTCGGCACCGGTCATGGCATCTATACGGATAACGGCTGCAAAAACGTTACTGCCAGGAACAATGTCCTCTTCCACACCAACCACGACAACTGGGGTGGACGTCACAAGGATTACTACGGCGGCGGCGACGGCAAGAATTACGATGCGTTTGACTTCGAGGGGAACTATTGGCAGCAGGGCGATCCGGATGTTTCGGAGAAGAACGTGACCTTGAGCAACAACCACATCATCAACGCACTTGATCAGGCGTCGGAACAAGTCCTACAAAGTGCTGGTTTACGTGCAGAATACAAAGGTATTCTCAATGAACACTTTAGCAATCCCAGCGCACCGGAACCACCCAGCCGCGTGGCTGCTGCGGCTGGCGACGGCATTGCTTTCGTGGCCTGGAACCCGTCGGTATTCGAAGGCGGCGCGCCCGTCGAGTCGTACACAGTAACTTCTTCTAAGGGCGACAAAGCGACGATCTCTTCGGCTGATTTTTGGACGAACGGATACGTCAAGTTCTCTGGGCTTACGAACGACACTGACTACACGTTCGCCGTCACGGCCACAAATGCCAACGGAACCAGTTCGCCATCTTTGCCCTCGCGTACGGTCACGCCGAGCGCTAAGGGGATTCATCCGCCTTCGGCACCCACGAACATCGAGGCATTTGCCGGCGAGGGCGCAGTCAGCATTCACTTTCAGACTCCGGAAAACGACGGCGGCAGCCCCATCACGGCGTACGCCTTCATCGTGCATCCGGGAGAACGCAAAGTCGTGTTGACGGGACGCCCAGTACTCACGCTCGGTGGCAGGCATTCCAGCTTTGGAGTGGTTGACGGACTGCAAAGCGGGCAATCGTACAGCTTCGATGTGGCCGCAATCAATGCTGCCGGCCAAGGAGACACAGCGACCATCAAAGCCATTAAGGTTGAACGCAATAAATCGAGTAAACGCGACAGACATTAAAAGGTTATGGCGTAAGTTTACCTGCTCCGCACGGCATGTAAGCACTGAAGTTTTACAAGTTAAAACAGAATCGAACTTCCAAACTTTATCGAGGTGTTCTCACCGTATGAAAGAGCACAGCAATAAAATTCATCGGCGTGTATTTCTTAAAATGAGCGCTGCTGGTTTGGCCGCATTAGCCGCCAGTCCTTTGCAGTTCAGTTGGGCAGAGGGCGCTGATTTACCTACTCGGAATAAACCTGAGAAACCTGTTCTGCTGAAATCTTCAGATTTGGAAGTTACTCTCGATTCGAAAGATGGATTGCCTTACGGGTACAAGCTGCTGCGCAGCAAAGCGCAATTCCGAGGAGAAGACTACGGGAACAAGATCAGAGTCACAGTATGCGATCGCAATCAATGGAAATTCTTACCCGTACCTGTCACCGCCTCTACTGTAAAGACAACCAAGAGCCATGCAGATTTTCATTTTGAGGCTTCTCAAGATGGCAAACCTGCGGTGAGCTTCACCGTCCGCTACCATCTCGACGGTTCAACGCTCACTGTCACCCTGGAAGATGTGCAAGAAAACGAAGGCTTTGAACTGATTGAAGTCGCCCTGCCACATTTGGCCACCGTGCGCGAAGAAGATGGTGCCGCATGGCTCGCTCACGGAGAAAACGGCGGCAATCTCGCGATACTGAGTCAGGCCAAGGCCGGAAGCTTGCCTCCGAACCGATTCTGGGGAAATGTTCTGGCTTCTTTGCCCATAGTGATGATCGGAACCGACCGCGCTATTTGCGTGCAGGAAGTAACGGCATTCATGGATGGCACCGCATTGGAAGTGGCCGGAGCAGACGGCCATCGGCGGGCCTCGCTCGGCACTACCAAGACCTACCGCGTGAATGGCAGTGGGTGCTACGACCTGAACCTCGACCCTGGCAAGAATACCCTAAATTGTGGAACCAACCACACGCCGAATCTGCTGATCGGACAAAAATCCTCGTGCCGTCTGGATTTCATTACCGACGTTGATGTGAACGGCGCCGTGGACTGGCTGGATGGCGCCAAGTTCGTACGCCAACACATGCCGGCCATTCCCACACATTATTACGACGACAAACTGGCCTATGGCATTCATTGCGACGAGCCGCACTTTGAAAAGCCGGGAGCGACGTTCGAACAAGCCGAGGGCTTGATCGCCAAGGTAGCGGCGCTCATTGATCAGTCACCGCAGATCGTCCATCTCTGGGGCTGGCAATATCGCGGCAAAGATACTGGATATCCCGCAGTAGCTGAAGTGAACCAAAGAGTCGGCGGATATGACGGTCTGATGCACCTGATGCAACAAGGTCCTAAGTACAACTGCAATGTTACTTTCTCTGACAATTACGACGACGCCTACAAGAGCAGCCCGGCGTGGAACCCGGATATCATCGCACGGCGGCCTGATGGCGAGCTGTGGGAGAGCCGCAATTGGACGGGCGAGAACTCTTACATCGTTGGCCTCGCCAAATACATGAAGGGTCCAGGCCTCGAGCGTGTCCGCTACACCTGCGAACACTATAAGCTGCGCGAGAGCACACATGTGGATGTGCTTTCTTATTATTCAATCCGGAATGACTGGGACCCGGCCCATCCCGCCAGCGGGGTGAAGAACCTGCTGGAGGGCCGCTACAAAGTCCTCGAAGAGTTCGCCAAGTACAAAGTAGACGTAAGTTCTGAAGCCTTGCGCTACGCATTCATCGGCAAGATCAGCTCTTTCTGGTATCCCCCGAGTCCGACGCCCTGTCCATTCGGCGGCAAACCCATACCTATGCTGGCCACCATCTACCGGAAAAGCGCCACATGGGGCAACGCAGGTGGAGGTGGCAGACGGGCCACTACTACTCCAGCGGAGCGAGCGCTCAATCTGTTGTTTTACAACGCGTCTCCGCACACCTTCATCACGGTGGATACGGACCTGCGGAACTTCATTGAATCCTATTATTTAATGTGGGTGCCATGGTTTAAGCTGAACCACCGCAACATCGAAACCTTCCACCGCGATGGAGAGCGCACCATTATCGGCCTGGAGGGAAATTCAAAAATTGATCTGGACTGGGCCAATAAAACCTACTCCGTAACTTTGGATGGTGTCGAAGTCGCGCGGGATGGCAGCACTTTCTGTCCTGTGGACGACGAGCGCATTGCCCTTTACTCCACAACCGAAAAAGAATTGTCGGCCACGTTGCCCAGCGGATGGGATGCAGCAAAAGTTGCCGTGATCGCTCTCTCAACGGAAAAAGCAATGCCGTTGCAGGCTAAAACCGAAAACGGCAAGGTGACTGTTTCCCTTCCCGCGCAACAGCCGGCCATGGTTTACCGTGACGGCGAGAAGGCAAAAAAGAGGTTGCTTTCTGCGGGTTGATTTCTTGAATTCACACCCGGTTTTTCAAGTTGGCGGAAATTTAGTCCATTGAGAACCCTCATGCTAGGATGAGTGTCTATTTATTCTTTACGAGGCACATTGCTTATGACAAAGGTAGAGGCAGTCATTCAGTCTTCGAAGCTGGAATCGGTCAAAGAGGCGCTCCTGGAGGCTGGAGTCGAGGGCATGACCGTGATTGAGGTCCGCGGTCATGGACGGCAGAAAGGCCACACAGAATTTTATCGAGGACGCGAGTACACGGTAGACTTGCTGCCCAAAATAAAACTGGAAATGGTGCTGGCTGACGAGTTGGTGGAAAAGGCGGTACAAACCATCATCGCCTCTTCCCGCACGGGAAAAATCGGCGATGGCAAGATTTTCCTGTCACGCATTGATGAAGCCATTCGTATCCGTAACGAAGAAAGAGGGGTCGCGGCGCTGTAATTTTACTGAGGCTTCTCCACACCTGCATTCACGAGAAGCTGAGACGTAGCAAGCTACGTCTCTACAGAAAAATCGACATCTATGTCAGCACAGCCATACATCACCGACCTGCGCGATCAGTATGTGAACGAATCCGCGCGCATTCGGCAGGCCTTTGAGGCTTCCGCAGATGGCGCCACGGCTTCGCGGCAACGCTCAGACCTGATGGATGGCATTATTATCAGCCTGTGCCAGCAGGTTCTTTCCCCTGAACTAAAGCATTTGAACGGGGTCAGCGTTGTCGGCCTGGGTGGTTACGGCAGAAGCTTGCTGCTGCCACACTCCGATGTTGATCTGCTGGTTGTATTCGACAACGAACATACCGAGAGCAAATTCAAAAGCCAGCTTGGTCGCGTTTGCCAGGAAATGTGGGACATGAAGATCAAGCTGCGTCCTACGACCCGCATCCTGCAGGAATGCTCCAAGCTTGACCGTGAGAACGTGGAATTCACCATTTCCCTGCTCGACTGCCGGCTGGTGACAGGCGACCGCAAATTGTTCAATACGCTGCACGACACGATCATCCCAGAGCTGGTGAACCGTGAATGGCAGCCTCTGGTGCAACTGCTTTCTGACCTGACCAAGGGCCGCCACACGAAATACGGAAACACAATCTTTCACCTGGAACCTAATATCAAGGAGTGCCCCGGCGGATTGCGCGATCACAATGCCGCCTGCTGGTTTGCCCTGCTTGCAGTCCTGGAAAAGCAGCGAGCGTGGCCAGAGGCGGGATCTTTGCTCGCGGGGCCGCTACAAAATGAGTTGCAGACAGCGCTCGATTTCCTGCTGTCACTTCGCTGTTTTCTGCACTACCGCTACGGGCGAGA
This sequence comes from Terriglobales bacterium, assembly GCA_035487355.1. NCBI lineage: Bacteria > Pseudomonadati > Acidobacteriota > Terriglobia > Terriglobales > Terriglobales bacterium. The sequence goes on from DATHMF010000053.1 coordinate 14,046, forward strand.
CGACAACACGTTAAGCTGGGAGGCACAGGACGAGGCCGCAGCGCGTCGCATTGGCGTGAGCAATCACACGATTGCGGCTGCCGCCGACTGGATGCGCATTTACTTCAAACATGCGCGCACCATCCATAGCGTGGCCAAACAATATCTCGATGAAGTCCCGGGCGCACGCTCGTCGCTCTACAAGCAGTTTCAGCGCTGGCGATCGCGGGTGTCGAATGCGGACTTCTCGGTCGTCAACGGCCGAATTTTATTGCAACAATCTTCAGCCGTGCCCGCTCCTGATCTGATTCTTCGCGCCTTTGAGTTCATGGCCCACCACGGCTTCAAGCTGGCCCGCGATACCGAACGGCGCTTTGCGCAGGCGCTGGCTGCGATCACTGAGGATGAATTGCAAAAGGTCAGTGTCTGGGCGCATCTGCGGCAGATCCTGATTTCGCCTTACGCCAGCCAGACGCTGCGGGCAATGCATGGGTTAGGACTGCTTAAGCTCATCGTTCCCGAATATGAACTGATTGATTCACTGGTCATCCGCGACTTTCACCACCGCTACACCGTGGATGAGCACTCGTTCCTTACCATCGAGACTTTGCACAAACTGAAAGAGCCGGGTTCGGACTGGGAGCGGCGTTACTCGGAGATCCTGGCCGAGTTGGAAAAGCCTGAACTGTTGTATCTGGCGCTGCTGCTTCATGACACGGGCAAGGGCTTGCCGACGGGGCACCACGTCCAGGGAAGCTTGCAGCTCGCAGAGGAGACTCTCAAGCGACTTGGACTCTCGCCCGAGGAGAGCGACCTGGTGAAGTTTCTGATTGGCGGGCACCTGGATATGTCGGCAGCGTTGCGCCGCGACATCTTCGAGGTAACAACCATCCGCGCCTTCGCGGCCAAGATGGGGGACCCGGAGCGTCTCAAGATGCTTTGCCTGCTCACGTTTGCCGATATCAGTTCGGTCAATCCAGAGGCCATGACGCCATGGAAGGCGGAAAATCTGTGGCAACTCTATATCGCCACCACCAATTACCTGAACCGCAGCGTGGATGAAGATCGCTTCCACGCGGCCACGGAAGCAGCAACGCTGGAGCGCCTCAGCAAGCTGGCCCACAAACGCAAAGACGAACTGCAACGATTCCTGGAAGGACTGCCGCAACGGTATTTAAGAAGCCACACGCCGGAGCAGATCATAGCCCACATGGAAATGGCTGGGCATCTGCGGAACCATCCGGTACAGCTTACCTTGAATCACTCGCGTGATCTCTATGAGTTCACCATCGTTACCCCTGACAAGCCATTTTTATTTTCTACCATCGCGGGGATACTTTCTGCCTGGGGGATGGACATCGTCAAGGCAGGAGCTTTTTCCAACCAGGCAGAGATCATTGTTGACACTTTTTACTTCAAAGATCGCTTTCGGACTTTGGAGTTAAATCCTTCCGAGCACGAGCGCTTCAAGCGCAGCGTGGTGCAAGTACTGGACGGCGATGACACCCTGGAACGACTGATGCAAGGACGAGCGGCAAGCAAGCAGCCGCCGGTGAAGATCAGCGTAGAAACCAAGCTCAACTTCGATAACGACTGCTCTTCGCATAGCACACTGTTAGAAGTAATTGCCCAGGACCGTCCCGGCCTGCTCTACCAAATTACCTCGCGCGTAGCCCATTGCAAGTTCAACCTGGAAGTCGCCTTGATTGATACTGAGGGCCAGATGGCGATCGATGTGTTCTATTTGACGCATAACGGCGCCAAGCTCACGGAAGCGCAGCAGCGACAATTGCATCGGGCGATTTTGGAAGAACTGAATCGGTGAGAAAGCCTTCGGTCAGTCCCTAGTCCTCAGTCCTTAGTCCTCAGGCAAGACGCAGAATGTTTCCTTAAGAACAGTGAAATGCCCGCGAGTTTCGGCGGGCGTTGTGATTTACAAGTTTTGTTTTAGGCACGCGTAGAGACGTAGCAAGCTACGTCTCTACATGAGATTTCTCCACGCTTTTAGAAGGCAAGCTTCAAAGCCAACTGCATGCGCCGCTTGAGCTGCGCGTTGGTGTATTTTCCAAAGGTTGGGTTCACCTGGGCGAAATTGCCCAGGTAATCAACCTGGAATTGCGCGTTGGTATCCACCGCGGTCCAATTGGTGTGATTAAAGACATCATAGATTTCGGCGCGGAACTGGAGCTTGAAGCGCTCGCCGGGCATGGGGATCTGCTTGAAGAGAGACATATCCCAATTGTCGATTCCCGGTCCACGGAAGTAGTTCCTTGGACCAAAACCGGGTGTACCCTGCTGCGTGCCCTCTAAAGTGTTCTGGATAGGTGGAGCGAAGATAAAGCCATTGAGGCCGCTGGTATGGGCAAAGGGCGTGGTAACGTTGGTGACGTTTCCCTTACCCAGGATAATCACTCGGGCCCCCACGGAGGAACCACTCCAGCCAGTTGCACTATTGCTGCTGCCAATGCTGCTTGGGCAGACTGAACTGGACGTAACAGGAACGCTCCCGGCCAACGCTGTCCCTTTCAAGACACAGACGTTGTCGAGCGCGATGCCCATCGGCGCGCCGCCTTGGAAAGTGGTGATTCCTGAGATTCTCCAATCATCGAGAAAACCACGAACAAAGCCGTTATCCCAAAGCTTGCTGGCTTTGGGGAAGTCATAGGTCCAAGACGCCTTGAAGATATGGGTACGATCATAGCCGGCCAACCCATACTGCCACTGGTGGAAGTTGATATTCGGGAAGATAAAAGGAGTATTGAGAACTCCGCTACCCTCCGTATCGGCAAAATCAAAGGCCCTTGACCAGGTATAGGCAAGCCCGAAGTCAAGGCTCTTTGCAAAGCGGCGGTTCACCGCAACCTGCAAAGAGTTGTAGTTGGAAGTGCCAGAGTACTCAAGTTGGTTGATGTCGGTGTAGCCAAGATAGGGACGTAACTTGTTCTGCGATGTGCCAGTGCCGCCGCTCCCAACAGGAAGGGCATTCAGATTTGTCTGCCAGATCAGATGGCGGCCCAAGGAAGCTACGTAGGCGATATCCACCACAGTTTTGAATCCAAGCTCACGTTGGATGCCAAAGTTGTATTGCATGACGTAGGGCACCTTGCGATTGCGCTGGAACGCAAAGCTCGAGGATGGGAAGATGGCTTGATTAATTTTGTTCGGATCCACGAAATCAATACCCGACGCAGTCAACGGTCCCAATGTGGTCGCGGCGGTTGACAGCCCAAATTCGATATTAGGAGTGAACTGAAGCGGTAGACTCCTGAAGTCGTTGGTGAAGAAGTTGTCTCTTTCGCGGAGGTCATAGAACATGCCGAAGCCGCCGCGGATGGCGGTCTTGCCATCACCCCAGGGATCGTAAGAGAAGCCGAAACGTGGGGCGACTTTCACATGATCGCTATTGCGCATTCCGGGGGGATAGTTGGGATCAAATGCCTGAGCAAACCCAGGAACTATGCCGTTGGTAACCGTTCCATTTACGGGATTGCCTCTACCGAGTACTTCGGCCCCGTTTAATCCCGCAGGCGTTGGCGTCGGTGCGCCGCCCATACCGTATAAGAGCACCTGCTGGGTGCGATCGTAACGCTCGGGTACGAAGCCGGCTTCATTCGCAGGTGCATTATGGAACGGACGTGACCAGCCCAGCCGCACGCCCGCCTCGATAGTAAGGTTGCGAAGAATCTTCCAGTTATCCTGCGCGAACCACTCTAAGCTGCTGTAGTGCGAGATCAGAGGAGGACGCGTGTTGTTTTCGGTGTAATTCTGGAAGTCACCGATCAGAGCGTTGGCGTAAGGATTGCCGGTGTTGCCCAGGGCGGCGGTATAGGTGCTGCTATTGGAGCTGAAGTTATAGCTTCCGGTAAAGTCACCATTCACTCCCTTGTGCTCCTGCCAATACTCCATGTACATACCGGTCTTGAGAGTGTGGGCACCCACCAGCTTGGTGAGTTCGGGGTTAAAGATAAAAACATTCTCTATGCCGGTAATGGGATAACGGGAGGCAACCGCAGGATTAGCCGGGTTGTTCACGCCTCCGAAGGTGGCCTGGGGCAGAATCTGTAAAGGGTTATTTTGCGGATCAAGCTGGGGAAGATGTATCCCAGTCCCCGGCACGCTGCGAGTCGCGACGATATTGGCTTTGGGGTTGTTGCCTTCAGTCCAGCGTGAGGCTACAAACCTGCCTTCAAAGATAAGTGTTGGGCTGAAAATATGCTGACCATCAAGCGTGATGAAGCGGGCAATGGGGTTGTACTCGCTGGGCAGCCATCCCCAGTTGGCGTTGCCGGCGGGGACGGCGAAGCCCTGCTCATCATCCCACCAGCGACTCATGGTCACGAAAAACAGGTTGTTGGTCGTGGGATTGAAGTCCAAGCGCAGGGTTTCGGTGTGTTTAGGAATCCTCAAGCTCTCCTGAACCTGGTAGTTGAAGTTCGATCCGCTGATATTGGGCAAAGGAAGCAGGTTGAGGTATGCCTGCGTGCGCGGGTCAATCAGCGCAGCAGGAATTATGCTGTTTGCGAAACAGCCGGTAGTAACTGCGGGCGAAGTAGACGTAGCTGCGCTGCACTTGTGGGTCGGATTGGCCTTGATGTCAAAAGGATTGGCAATCAGGAGCGGCGCACCATTGTTGCTTTGGGAGAAGTTGCCAGCCCGCTCCAGCGCGGTAGGCACTGTAACCTGGCGCACATCCTGGGGACGGAGTTCACGCTGCTGCTCTTCAGAGACAAAGAAGAACAACTTCTTCTGGCCGCGAGGAATCAGCTTCGGGATGTATACCGGCCCACCAAAATTAGCGCCCGCGGTTATAAAACGATACGGGGGATCGGCAAGGGGTTTGTTGGGGTCAGTTTGGTGAGCGGTTTTGGCAACAGACCCGAGCGCGTTAAATATGTTATTGCGCTGAAACCAATACACCTCGCCGTGATACTGCAGACCTCCCGACTTGGTTACGGCCTGAACGGCTCCGCCTGCCTTGCGTCCAAATTCAGCCTGATAGCCGCTGCTTTGCACCTTGACCTCAGAGATGGCGTCCATACTGATAAACGTATTAAAGTTGGTGCCGTTGGAGTTTTCGATGGGCACGCCGTCAATGGTGATATTGTTTTGTCCTACGCGCGAGCCGTTGACGTTGAACTGAGAGTTGCCGCTGAAGCTTTGCGCCTCCGCACCGGGAGTGTAGACCACGCCGGGCTGCAAAGAGGCCAGCACTGAGAAATCGCGGTTGATAACGGTGAGATCCGAAACTTGTTCGCTGGTGATGACGCCAGAACGCTCGGTGCTGGCGGTTTGCACAGCCGCGCCTTCAGCGATGACCTCCACGGATTCGTTGGCTTGGCCGATCTGCAACTGAATCTGTCCTGCGGAAAGATGGTCATTGGGCACCAAAACCAGATTTTTCTTCTCGTATTTCTTGAAGCCACTATGCTCCACCGCCAACGAATAAGTGTCCGGCGGCAGAGCGTTAAATGTGAACTCGCCGTTCTGGCTGCTGGTGGTAGTGCGGACGGCGCCGGTGCTATCGGAGGTCAGCTTAACCTCCACACTCGGCATCACAGCGCCATGTGGATCTTCGACCACTCCGGTAATGGAACCAGTTAGGGTTTGGGCTGAAAGGGTTGCGGTACAAAGAAAAAAAGATACGAGCAATACAACAAGATTTCTGCGTGACATTTTCTCCCCCACGTAACTCTTACCACTGCGTCATGGCGCCGTGGTTTTTTAAAGTGAATTTGCAGGCGCAACTGCGCGCGCTCTGCCTGACAGGCTGCACGAACCGGGCAATTGCGGTCTTGGCGAACCCAATCTCATGCAACGGGACGAAACGTTACAACAGGAGACCAAGAAATTTCAATCACAAAAATCACTATTTTAAATAATGAAATATTTCAGAGTGTGAATTGTAGGTTTGAATTCGTGCTTAATATTTACTGGGATTTGGATGTAAATGATTTCTTACTCGGCTTCGAAGACGTAGCGGCCTTTTCTTTCGGAGGCGATTGATTCGAGGATCTTCAAGAAAGCCCGGGCGGCGTGCGAGAGGCTGGAATTCTTGCGGTAGATGATGCGCAGTTTTCTTTCAAACTTGAGTTCGCGAGCCGGAACATGGACCAGTTCCCCGCGCTTGAGCTCCGTTTCCACGCACATGCCCGGTACCAAAGCCACGCCGTTTCCCATAGCGACAAAACGCTTGATGGCTTCAATGGTCGGAAGTTCGACCTGCATGTTAAGTGGGGTCTTGTGCCGCCGGAAGGCTTCCACAACTTTGGCGCGGTATTGGGAAGAAACATTATGGGCAATGAATGACTCCGCCCCGAGCTGGCGGATGTGCACTTCTTTCGCCGACGCTAGCGGGTGCCGCGGATGCACGATGAATGCAAGCTCATCCTTGTAAACCACGGTAGAGCGCAATCCGGGAACATCGGGGCTGAAAGACAGCATTCCCATTTCGACTTTGTGATTGAGCACTTCCTGTGAAATTTGCGAAGACAAAGAGCGCTGCACCGTGATCTTAATCATCGGCGACTGGTGCCGGAACTTCTCGAGCACAGGCAGTAGATAAATGGAGGTGAACTCGTTGGCCGCGATGGCTAATTTTCCGGCGTGCAGTTCACGCAACTCGATGATGGCGCTGCCAGCTTCGCTGCGCAGATTCAGCAGCTTTTCGGCATAGTCTACGAGCATGCGTCCGGCGTCGGTGAGGTTGGCATCGCGCGAGGAGCGATCAAAAAGAGGCTCGCCGATGTCCGCCTCCAGCTTGCGTATGGTTTGGCTCACCGCAGGTTGTGTGCGATGCAATTTTTGCGCCGCCCGCGAGAAACTCCGGGTTTCCGCAACCGCAAGAAATGTCTCTAATTGGAAAAGTTCCATTGAACGTCCGCCGTTGGGATGAATCCTTGACGGTTCCAAGGATAAATCGTTCTTATTATACGAGAAAGATTATAAAGTTGACTTATGTAGATTCGAGGAACATCGTGTCCTTCCCTGGTGCTGATGGAAAGTCCAGCTCAATTCTGTGAATCTTTCGGTTTGAGTTTGCCGTCCAATGCACTCAGTGTCTCGCAACATCCACGGATAAAATTTACGCGGGCGACTGTTCATGACCATGAACGCAAGAGCGGTTGCCCTGCCTGGAGCAGAAATGCCAAAAATGATTGATGGAATCCGCAGGACTCTTCGCGGCGAAGCACCACAGGCCCCGGTGGCTCAATTGATTGGATTCAGATTGACCGAAATTGAACACGGTCGAGCAGTAGTCCAATTAGACTCCACCGCGCGCCACAGCAATCCCATGGGAACACTGCACGGCGGAATATTATGCGATATCGCAGATGCCGCAATGGGACTTGCTTACGCCAGCACTCTGGAAGAGGAAGAGTCCTTTACCACCCTGGAGCTGAAGATAAATTTCTTAAAGCCAATCTGGAACTCCAAGCTGGTTGCCACCGGCAAGGTAGTTAAGAAAGGTCGAACTGTAGGCATGACCGAGTGCGATGTTGTGGATGAAAAAGGCAGCCTGGTAGCACGATCGAGCAGCACCTGCATGACGCTGCGGGGAGATAAAGCGCAGGGAAGATAAGTTTTGACCGCCGGCGCTTCCCATTGAAACTCTGCACTTTAAAATCTTCAAAGTAGCTTATTAAATCGTTATAATTCCAGGGCTGCATGGTTCACACCTAATAGCGGAGCGCCGGAGAATTATGAAACGTCAAACTATCATTACTGTCCTGCTTATTCTCTGTTTTCTTTTCATGGCTGCCGTAGTACACGCGACTGCGCAAGCACAGCTTTCTACCCGATGGGAAGAACTTACCGCGCCGGATTTTGTGCAGGCCATCAAACGCTCCCAAGGGACATGCCTGCTTCCCTTCGGCATATTGGAAAAACATGGAGCGCATCTGCCGCTAGGCACTGACTTGGTCAACGTGCGTTACCTGAGCCTGACGGCTGCCAGCCAGGAATATGCGGTGGTCTTCCCCGAGTATTACTTCGGACAGATCTTCGAAGCCAGGCACCAGCCGGGTACGGTTGCTTACAGCTTGCAGCTTCAACTGCAGCTCCTGCAGGAAACTACCGACGAAATGGCGCGCAACGGTTGCAAGAAAGTCGTGATCATCAACGGACATGGCGGCAATGAATATTTGCTGCCGCTGTTTGCCCAGGCGCAGATGGAGCGTCCACATGATTACGTTGTTTATGTCTACTGGCCCTTCCCCAAGGAAGCAGGACGTCCGCAGAAGAAGGACACGGTAGACATGCACGGCGGCGAGTCGGAGACGTCGCACACCATGATTGCACGGCCTGACCTGGTTCATATGGATCGCGTGCAGAACGACTCAGGAAAAGACCTCGCGCGGCAAAAACTTCCCACGGACGTGTATACCGGGATCTGGTGGTATGCACGCTTCCCTAACCACTACTCAGGCGATGCTTCCACGGCGAATAAAGAGCTGGGCGAGCTCGATGAGAAGAGCCTGGTTGAACAGGTGGTTGCTGCGATCAAAGCAATCAAAGCCGATACGGTGAGTCTGCAGCTTCAAAATGAGTTCTATGAAGAATCAACGCATCCGCTGGATACGAAGCCTAACCAGTAGATGAAAATCTTCAGTTATTCGGCTGGGGTCTCAAAGCTGAGCGGCATGCGGAACCAATTTGTTCTCCAGATGCCGTAAATAATTCCAAGAATCATCCAGATGCCGCCCACGATTTGCGCCGGATGGCCCAAGTTCAGCCAAAGAGCGAAACAAATGATAAATCCAAGAACGGGTGGAGCCAGGTTGCCTAGCTTCTTTTGTGGCTCGCGCACGAAGTAACGAATAAAAGCCGCCGCGTTGACTCCCATAAACGCAATCAATGCGCCGAAGTTAAGCATCTCAATGCCGAGGTCGTAAGAGAAGAAGAAAGAACCGATCAAGGCGATAGCGCCAATCAGGATGACATTATTTCTTGGAATCTGATGCTTGGGCTCGACGGCGCCAAAAAAAGACTTTGGCAATGCATTACTCCGTCCCATGCCGAAGAGCAGACGCGCCGCACCCAGGTGTGCGCCCAGTCCAGATCCGAAATTAGCGATCACTAAGGTAAGGCCGACGACCCCAAAGAGTGGGGCCCAGGTGCGGGCGGCGGCGTAGACGTAAGCCGTATCCGTATCGGGAAAGGGCTCCGAGGCCGGCCACACGAGCTGCGCGATATAAACTTCCATCGCTGATAGAACACCGATAACCAGACATGTAAGCACTGTAGCCAGCAGAATGTTGCGGCGAGGATTTTCTGCCTCTTCCGAAAGAGTGGAGATCCCATCGAAGCCAATGTAAGTGAGCACGGCAATTGAGGTGCAACCAAAGAGTCCGCTGAAGCTAAAGGTCCGCGGATCGTAGAACGGGCGTGTGAAAAAACTGGGATCGCTGTGGGGATGTCCAAGAATATAGCGAATAGCAGCAACGAAGACCACAATGATGACCGCGCCCATGCCGACGGTCAACGCAGTGTTGAGACGCGCCGAGGTCTTGACGCCGCGGATATTCAGTAGAGTGAAGGTGACGGCAAAGAAAATCTTCCAGGCAAAAAGTGGGACGTGCTGGGCTAGAACCGGCACCTGGGTTGTGAATTGATAGACCTGCTGTGCGCACCATATAGTGCAGACCAGCGGGTTGAGTATGTAGTCCATGACCATGCTCCAGCCGGTGACGTAGCCGAGGCCGGGATGGATCTCCTGGGCGACATAAGTAAAAGCAGAACCCGCGCTGGGATAGGCGCGCGCCATGCGGCCATAGCTGATGCCGGTAAAGAGCATGGCCACCATGGCGATGAGAATCGCGGTGACCACATGGCCCTGTCCCCGATTGCTTAAGACACCAAAGGATGACATAGGCGCTACCGGCTGGATGACAATAACTCCGTAGAGAATCAGATCAGTCAGGGTGAGTGTGCGCCGGAGGCGGGGCCCAGAAGACGATGCCGCTTCAGCAGCTATGTTTGGCGTTGCCATATTTGTTGGTCACACTTCACGTATTCTAAGGCCCATCACGGCGCGTGCATGAGCGATATTCTTTCTAAGACGAGCGCCGAAGCCCCGCCGCACAAAAATGCCCTATTAATACGTTTTAATACATCGAACAGTTGTAATATAGGCGGCCTGCAAAAGCAAGCATGGAAAGAACCGTTGCGACGGCAGACGTGACGCTGACACTACTGAAGCTGAGCGGCAACGCGCAGCAGTTCGGCAACACTCCAGGCTTGCGCGATGCATCCACGCGGGGCGTGCGGTGGATCACCATCAAAGATTTCTGAAATTTGCCCGAGTCCGGCAATACTCATGTGCGACTCAAAATTGCTGATCCATTCCGAAGCTTTCTTTCGTGCCTCTGCACTTTCCTGGTGCACTTTAAGATATGCCGTAATGAACGGCCCTAGAAGCCACGGCCACACTGTTCCCTGGTGATAAGCACTGTCGCGTGCGCGCTGGTCACCCTCATAACGGCCAATGTAGCGGGCATCGGCAGGCGAAAGCGTACGCAGGCCGAAAGGCGTCAGCAGTTCACGTTCGGCGGCTTCTAAGACATTCGGGGCTTTTTCCAGTTTCAGAATGGGGTGCGCCAAACTAATGGCGAATATTTGATTGGGGCGAATGGAACCATCCGGTTGATCACTGCCAATTACGTCATACAAACAACCAGTACCTTCATTCCAAAAGAGGCTGTTGAAGCTGTCATAGGCCTGGGTTGCCATGTGTTCAAAGCGTTGTTGCACAGCGGGCTCGCCAAAGCGTGCTGCCAATGACTCTATGACACGCAAGGCGTTATACCAAAGCGCCTGGATTTCCACTGGCTTGCCGTTGCGCGGCGTTATGCACTGATTGTCATGGCTGGCATCCATCCACGTAAGTTGGGTTTCGCGGGCACCGGCGGTCAGCAATCCATCGTCTTCGACATGAATGTTGTAACGCGTGCCCTTTACGTGCCAATCCATGATCTCGAGCAAGGCGGGATAGAGGCGGTCGTGAACAAACAGCTCATCATTGGTTGCCTCAAGATATGCGCGGACAGCCTCAAAGTACCACAGGGTTGCGTCTGCCGTGTTGTATTCGGGAGTCTCTCCTGAATCGGGAAAGCGATTCGGCAGCATGCCGCGATCAATATGATAAGAAAATTCGAGAAGTACGCTTTTGGCGACATCAAACCTGCCGGTTGCCAGTGCGAGCCCGGGAAGAGCAATCATGGTATCGCGCCCCCAATCGGCAAACCAGTGGTAGCCGGCAATCACCGTCTTGTGCTCTCCACGGGAAACAATGAATTGATCAGCCGCGCGATTGAGCTGGATCAAGAGTTCACTATGAAAACCAGTCTTTTCGGTCAGCAATTTCCTGCGCGCTGTTTCTTTGCGGCGCAATGTATTCGCCGAAGTCGCTTTACGAATTTCCGTAGAAGCGATAATGACTCCGCCCTTGTCCTGGTCGAGATCGAAGATCAAAATGCACGGACTGAAAAGGTCCTCGTCATAATCCAATCCACGTTCGCGTTCAATTTCATACTGAAACCGCCGATACCAATCGCCGTTCGCCTCAATTGCTGCAGCGTTGTGCGCCAAGTGCAGAGTAGGCAATCCAACATAAGGAGTTACTGATGCCAGTCCGGGAGCCATTTTCACTTCGCGGTTGATTGCGCCGTTCTCGTGGGTGGTGCTGTGATAATCGCGGAAGGAAATAAGCGGACGAACCTCCAGCCGGCAATTCCCTGCACCGGGTAATTTGTCGTTGAGCTTGTATTGGACTACGACGGTGTTTTCTCCATCCACCATGAAGAGGGATTTCTCTACTTCTATCTCTTCAACTTCATAGGTAAATACGGGAAAAGGGTCGAGGCGGAAATTCTTAAGATAGTTATATCCCTGAGGATAAACCACGCCGGGATATTGATTGCAGGAGAGCTCAAATCGTTTGCCGTCCACGATCAATATTTCTTCCAGCTTCGATAACAACGCGGTACGGCCCGCGGGCGGCGTTGTCGCTGCGATCAGCAAACCGTGGTAGCGGCGTGTATTTAAGCCTGTGATTGTGGAAGAGGCAAAGCCTCCCAGGCCGTTGGTTTCCAGCCATTCGCGGCGGTTGGCCTCGGCCAGGTTTCCGCATACACTGTGGTCAAACTGAATCATTTGACAGTGGCGCTGGCCGAAGACGCGGTGGCTGCTGCTTCATGCTTATTGTTTGGCTGGTGCTTGTTATTTTTCAGTTGCCGTTCGCCGGATTCATAAATCAGCTTCGCAACCAAAGCCGTCCAGCCGGTCTGGTGGCTGGCGCCGAGCCCGCGGCCGGTGTCTCCGTGAAAGTATTCGTGGAACAGGATAAGATCGCGCCAGTGCGGATTGTTCTGGAACTGCTCCAGGTTGCCGCAGACCGGACGGTGCCCGCTCTCATCGCGCTCGAAGAGCCTATACAAACGCCGCGCCAACTCATCGGCCAATTCGGAGAGAGTCAGCCAGTTCCCTGAGCGAGTTGGGCATTCGATTTTGAAATCGTTGCCATAATAATGATAAAACTTGCGCAGGGATTCGATAAGCAGGTAATTTACGGGAAACCATATCGGTCCGCGCCAATTCGAGTTTCCGCCAAAAAGTTTCGTGGTGGATTCGGCAGGCTCGTAGTCAACCATGTGTTCCATGTCATTCAGACTTAACTTGTAAGGATGATCAAGATGGTAGCGCGAAAGAGCACGAATTCCATAGGGCGACAGGAATTCGTTTTCATCAAGCATAATGGTGAAGATTCTCTCCAGTTGCTCTCGCCATGCAACCGAAAGCAGGCGGCGCTCCTTCATGCCCCTGGTCTTCATGCTGGCAAGATTCTCGGTCATATCCGGACGATTGGCGATAAACCAATCCAACCGCTTCTTGAAATCGGGGAGCCGGTCGAGCAAATCGGGCTCTAAAGTCAGGACGGCAAATAGAGGAATCAATCCCACCATAGAGCGCACCCGCAAGGGAAAATTTTCTCCGCTGGTGTAATGCAACACGTCGTAGAAAAAACCATCCTGCTCATCCCACAGGCTGATGCCGTTCTCGCCAAGGTTATGCATGGCGCAGGCAATATAAAGAAAATGCTCCCAGAATTTGCTGGCCACATCCTCATAGACCTTGTCTTCCTGGGCAAGCTCGAGGGCGATGGCCAGCATGTCGAGCGAATACATTGCCATCCAGCTCGTGCCGTCAGATTGCTCGAGGTGTCCGCCATCGGGCAAGGGCATGTTGCGGTCAAACACACCAATGTTATCCAGACCGAGGAAACCTCCCTGGAAGACGTTCATGCCTTCAGCATCTTTACGGTTCACCCACCAGGTAAAGTTCAACAGCAGTTTTTGGAAAATCCTCTCCAAAAAAACCCGATCACCCTGCCCGCGCTTTTCTTTGTCGATTTTATAAACCCGATACGCGGCCCAGGCATGCACGGGCGGATTCACGTCACCGAGGGCCCACTCATAGGCTGGAATCTGCCCATTGGGATGCATATACCACTCGCGCAGCATGAGGACCAATTGTTCCTTGGCATAATCGGGATCAATGACCGCCAGTGCGATGCAATGGAACGCAAGGTCCCAGGCGGCGTACCAGGGATACTCCCATTTATCAGGCATGGAGATTACGTCGGCGTTATAGAGATGGCCCCATGCTTTGTTGCGCCCACAGAGCCGATCAGCGGGAGGCGGCGGATACGTGGGGTCTCCCGAAAGCCAGCGCCGCACTTCGTACTTGTAGTATTGCTTCGACCAGAGCAAACCCGCAAATGCCTGGCGCATGATGTTGCGCATATCGGCAGTAGCATTGGGAGGAACCACGCCTGCGTAGAACTCATCGGCCTCAGACCTGCGTTTCAGGAATGTCTGATTGAACTCAGCCCCCAAAGGTGATTCACCCGGAGAAAATTGCCGGTTGGTAAGACGCAACTTTAAGACCGTGGACTCGCCGGGAGCAATATCGGCTTTGTAGTGGGCTGCTGCTTTGGTGCCAGTCTGGTTGGGATTGACCGCATCGAGTTTGCCGTGGACCAGATATTGGTGAAACGCATCTTTCACATACGGAGTGCGATTGGGCACATGAAACAGGCGCTCGAAGTTGGTTTCATTTTCCGTGAACAGCAACTCGGGATCGCCGTCGCAATACAGCAGCCACTCCCCAAGCTCTTCGTTCATGGAGCGCAACACGGCAGGAGCAATCTTCGAACCCGCAACATCTATTTCCGGTTTGGGCGCCTCCAACTCCCAGGACCAGGTATTGCGAAACCACAGTGTAGGCAACAGATGCAGCTTCGCGGTCTCCGGTCCACGATTCGTAGCAGTAATTTTGATGCAGATGTCTTCCATCTCAACCTTGGCATACTCCACCAGAACGTCGAAATAGCGCTCTTCACGAAATACACCCGTATCCAGCAGTTCAAATTCAGGATCGGCCTTGGTCCGCCGCCCGTTCTCTTCGACTAATTGGTCATAGGGAAACTCCGCATGGGGATACTTGTACAAGTACCGCATGTAAGAATGCGTTGGCGTGTTGTCCAGGTAGAAATAGCATTCCTTTACGTCTTCACCGTGGTTGCCTTCCTGGCCATTCAATCCAAAGAGCCGCTCCTTGAGAATTCGGTCGCGGCCATTCCACAAAGCCAGCGCAAAGCAAAGCCGCTGCTGGCGGTCACAAATGCCGGCAATACCATCCTCATTCCAACGATAGGCGCGTGAACGGGCGTGATCGTGAGGAAAATAATCCCAGGCTTCGCCGGTTGCGCTGTAGTCTTCGCGCACCGTTCCCCAGGCGCGTTCGCTTATGTAAGGTCCCCAGCGCTTCCAGTGCACTTGCCTGAGACGCGATTGCTCCAATCGTTTTTCTTCTGCGGTCATTTTTCAGTTCTCAGCTTCCAGTTCTCAGAAGGGCAATTGAACCCCCCTCTAAGCGAACTCTCTTAGATTACCGGTTTGATTGTTATTGTGGGGATAAATCAGGTTTCGGCCGAACTCATGAATTCATTTTACCGCTAACCAGAGGCAGAGATTTTTCAATGGCCGGCCAGACCATGAGAGACGGGTCCATGAGAGGGTGCGTTACATCAGCAAGCACGGCCCGAGGCTGAGTGGATAAAATAAGGACTGACCAAATGTCCATCACAACCGTACTTCCGGTTCCAGATCTTGCGCGTCGTGTTCAGCGCCTCCAGTTTCTTACCGTCGTCTGGATGACGGGAGAGGCCATCGTGGCGATCGTCGCGGCCTGGCGAGCACGGAGTCCCGCTCTTGCCGGCTTTGGCGGTGACAGTGTCATTGAGTTGCTTTCGGCGATGGTTGTTCTTTGGCGATTCCGTTCACAATCTGAGTCTGGCCGAGCCGAGAGAATTGCTGCTCGCACTGCAGGAGCACTGCTCTTCGTAGTAGCCGGAATCATCGTAATTTTTTCGATATTGACTTTTTTGGGATACGGCGAGCCCCGGCCCAGCTACATCGGGTTTGTCCTTTTGATAGTCGCGGCCTTTGGCATGCCCTGGCTGGCAAGCCAAAAACGCAGGCTGGCGGCCCAACTCTCAAGCGCCTCGCTGAAAGCTGATGCGGCAGAATCCTCACTTTGTGGATACATGTCGTGGATCGCGCTGGGAGGACTCGTCGCCAACGCCGTTTTGGAAAATCATGGGCAGACCCGGTCGCGGCCCTCGTTCTTGTCCCGTTCGTCGTGAAAGAAGGATGGGAAGCCATGCATGCCATACGACCTGGATGTGACTGTTGCTCCGCCTAACGGCCTTTCAGACCGCTCCTCCACAATATTGGATTTAGAAATGAGGAGGCAGAGAAAACTCTGCCTCCCGTACTTCGTCAAAAGTTAAACTCGACCTGACCTTGATATGTGCGCGGAGCCACAAAGTGGGTTCCGCTAAACGTGGAGAGAAAGTTGTAAAGCGCTTCTTTATTGGTGAGGTTGACTGCCGTAAAACGCAAGTTGGTCTTATAACGGTCTTTACGGAAGATGTTGTCCAGCCCCACTCCAGCATCGAAAAGATTGCGCGGAGCAATGCGCGATGGGTTCCTGTCGTCATTTTGTGTTCCCGGCGCGGGAATGCGTACACGGGAAGCTCCAAGCAGCGACGGAGCGCAGCTTGCCAGTGGATTATTGAGGGTTGCGAACGTACTGCCACAGAATAATCCTATCTGGGCCTGCTGATCTCCCGTCAATCCGGTCAGGTCTACTGGAGTGGTTGTATCCGTGGCAAAAGGAGCGCGTCCGGCGACTTCCCCGCTGTCATAGCGCCAATTAAACATAAACCATGGATAGTTTGGCTTGTACTGATATTGCAGGTGCGTTGTCTGCTGGAAGGCCTGATCATGATCGATGCGAAAGACTGTGTTGGAAACCGGTGAGTTGAACAGAATTCCTCCCAGCTCAGGACCGAAAAAACGCGAGCGCGAATGACCCAGCACGGAATACGCCGAGAACCCATGATACTGAGGCATATTCACGCGGATGCCAAATCCGTCTATCTTCGATTTGCGCCACTGGATGGGGAACGTCAGGGGTGTATTCAAGAGCACATCGAAATCATAATCAGGGTTGGTGTACTTCCAGAAGTATTCCCCATCTACGACCAGATATTTGCCAAAAGCCTGTTCAAATCCCGCATTGAACTGGTTTCTTTTGGCTGGGGTAAGCGGCCGGGCCCCGAACGCGCCCAGAACGTTGGTCGCAAGACCGCCTTGTCCAGTTGAACTGGAAAGAATCAGGTTCTCGTTGAACGGGGTCACAAAAATCCGTCCGTACCCGACTCGGAGCACCGTGTTGCTGGATTTGATGTTGTACGAGAGACCCAGCCGAGGCTCAAGCTGATGCCCATGGCTCAGGCCGTCGTAGTTGTCGCCGCGTACCCCCACCATAAAATTGAACTGACCGAGGGTGATATTGTCCTGGGCGTAAAGCGCTTCTTCTTTGATGTCCGTTCTTCCGCTGAAGTGGAACAGGGTTCCGCCCCGCGTCAGATCGAAAGGCAGCAAACCAGGATTAAAGTTGGGGTTCACCTGCTCGCCGGGACCAGTGCAGGCAGGATTGAGGACTGTGGGATCCACAATGGGCGAGCCCGCCAGATTAAGGCAGACGGCGTTGAAAGCCGGGTCGGTCAATCCCGTCTGAAAGTTTTCCGATAAAAATGTATGTTGGAATTGCACGCCCGCTTTGAAGTTGTGGATTCCCTTCACATAAGAGAAATCAGCTTTCATCCCGGCATTGGTCAGCCTTCTTCCTTGCGCCAGGGTAGCGGGAAGATCGAAGAATACATTCCGGCTGGGGAAATATCCCACCCGGTCCTGGCGCACCCAGGCATTCGCGCTGAGCAGGGTTTCGGGGCTGAACACATGGGTGTAACTGGGTGCAATGTTAAAGCTCTTGATTTGCTGGCGCTGGTCCTGGCCGCGTAACTGCTGGTCAAATTGGTTAGGCGACTGAAACCAGGTACGCGCCGCCGAGAGATTGAGATGAAAAGCGTCGGCCGCGCTCACCTGATAATCAAAACGATCAAAAATATTCTCATTGTTTCCACGGGCGTGCAGCACGCGGAATTCGGAGGTATCGAGATAACGACCGCTGTTGACCCCATCCACGGAGAAAAAGTTTCCAATTTTTTCATTGCCTGCGCCCCAGGAAATGTCTCCATCAGCAGTGCCAAAAGAGGCATACCCGCCAGAGATGCTCCCAAACATGCGGGGAATCCCCAGGCCTGATTTGCTGACCACGCGGGCCGTGAGGCTTGCCTTATCTCCAAACTCTGCCGGAGGCACCCCCGAAATCACCTCCATGGATTGCACCGTGTTCGGCGAAACCTGGTTGGAAAATGTGCTGCCTTGCTGGTCCGAGATGGGCTGGCCATCTAAGGCAATGGTGGTTTCCGCATGCTCTCCCATCGGGTGCATCGAACCATTGGAGTCCGAAGTCACCGCAGCCGTGCCTTGCCTGATGACGGCGTTTAACCCCCCGCTGGCGCTCTCTAAGGGCATCGTTTTGATCAGGCTGCTGTCAATATCGGTGTGGGCGGTGGGATCGCGCTCGATTAAATCTTCGGCAGTGGCTTCCACAGTAACGGATTGTTGGGTGCCTTGCAGTTCTAGCTGTATGTTGGCAAGCACAGGAACTGCCGAGCGGACGTTGACATCCTGCGCCTGTGAGGTAAAACCAGGTGCAGTCACGCTCAAATGGTAAGGGTTGTAGGGTACATTCCTGAAATGAAATAGACCCACACCATCGGTTGTAGATGTCTGCGAATATCCGCTGACGGGATTTTGAATCTTTACCTTGGCTCCTACAACCACCGCCCCGGTAGGATCGGTCACTTTGCCATCCACACTGCCGGCCGTGCCGGAGGACTGCGCAAAAGCTGAAAACGAAATCAGCAAAAGTGAAAAGATAAAAAGAATAGAAATAGTAGTTTTAACTGACATAGCTTCGATTGTTTTTCTTCATCTTTACAGTTCTCAGTCCCCTGCCCTCAGAAAGGCCGCTGGGGCCTCCAGGCAAACTCTCTTCTTAGATTACAGGTTTGATCGTGGCTTGTGGGAATGAATCAGGTCTTTGCTGAATTCATGAATTCATTTTACCGCTAACCAGCGGTAAAGATTTTTTAATGACAGTCCATACCCTGGGAGATGGATCCATGAGAGGCAGCAGCAGCCGGGCGCTCCTGCTGATAAATGTTAGATCAGCTACAAGCTGCGAACAGGCCGCGCAGGAATGCAAATGTTCTTTCGCCTGTGATTCTTCAATTTCGTCAATGACGTCAGGAAGAATTTTTTGGAACTCGCGGCAATCCATATCAGACTCCGTGCTGATTCAAGCAGATCAAAACGGGAACGGGAAACGAGTGATTAACTCTGTCCAGATAGATTCCACGGGAAAATAGATACAAGGTGACCCAGATGAAAACCAGCACAAGCGAAAGAAGTAAGATGGCGAGCAAACACTGGATCCAAAGGTTGCAGCTTGCTGTCTTTTTCGCAAAATGTGTGTAGGCCAGTCTCATAGTTACAATGCTGCTAGCTGGGGGCTGCCCCTTGCGCTCCTGTTTTCCCACTCGATGACATGCTGGGGAGTAGCCTTGTGGAATTCAGAATAAAGGCCAGCTCTGAAGAGACGTGGATGAACGCCGCCAGCAGCGGATTGAGCAACCCGAAGGCAGCCATGCCCACGCCAATTCCATCCACAATCAACGTCCCATAAAAGTTCTGCATAATAATGCCCTTACACTTGCGAGCTATCCTCAGGGTTTCAACAAATTTCGAAAGATCGTTGCCGATCAAAACGATATCGGCGCTTTCCCGGGCCACGTCCGTTCCTGAGCCCATGGCAATTCCTACGCTGGCTTCCGTCAACGCAGGTGCGTCATTGATGCCGTCTCCTATCATTGCTACGACGTGTCCTTCCCTGACTAAGCGCGCAACGTGCTGCAGCTTTTGCTCGGGCAACAGTTCGGCATGAACGCTTTTAACGCCAAGGGTCTCGCCCACGCTGTTTGCCACCGAAGCTGCATCTCCCGTGAGCAGAACTGTTTCTATGCCCATGGATTTCAGGGCGCGCATAGCTGCGACCGATTCAGGACGCAACTGATCGGCAATGTGAATTGACCCCAAAAACGTATTGCCCTCGGCCACCAGAACCTCAGAGACAGCAGAACCTGAGCCATTTACCGCGTCGGGAATTGTCATTCCCTGCTCCTCAAGCAAAGCACGGTTGCCGACCACAATGTTTTGACGATTGCCGTTGTTACTACTGCTTGCGATTACTCCTCTGCCCGGCTTGTACTCGAAGCTTTCAGGCTCAGGTATAACCAGGCGCTTTTCCCGCGCGCTTTTTAAGATGGCATGGGCAAGCGGATGTTCCGAGCGGCTTTCGGCAATGGCCGCAGCGAGAAGAATGCCATCTTCGCTGATGCTCTCAGCCGCAGGCTGAATTCGCCGTATTGTTGGCATGCCAAATGTGAGCGTACCGGTCTTATCGAGCAACACAGTATCTACTGAACCGAGGACTTCCAGGTACAACCCGCCTTTGATGATGGAACCTTGACGCGCTGCACGGCCAATCGCTCCCAAAATTGCGAGCGGCGTGCCAGCTGCGATACCGCATGCCCCAGCAACGATAATTACGGAAATGGTAGAGCGTATGTTGTGAGTAATAAAGAAGGTAAGCAAGGCTGCCGCAATTGCGAAATAAACCAGGTAACCCGCGAGGCGGTCTGCGGTCTTTTGAATGGGAGCCTTGGAATGCTCTGCGCGCTCAACTGCCTCAATGATCTTACCAAAGGTCGTGTCGCTGCCGATGCGGGCCGTGCGAATGTGCAACGCTCCCGATTGGTTGATAGTCCCGGCGTAGACCTCCATGCCAGCAGATTTTTCTACAGGCATAGATTCGCCTGTAATAGAAGCCTGGTCCACAAACGAATGGCCGTCAACCACCTCTCCATCCACAGGAATGCGCGTGCCGGGCTTGGCCAGCACCACGTCGCCGACTAAAAGTTTGTCAATCTCAATTTCTTCCACCTGACCGTCGCTAACCCGGTTAGCCGTACGTGGCAGAAAATCTATCATCTCGCGGATTGCCTTGCGCCCACGCCCGACGGTGAGCCCTTCCAAAACTTCCGCAACCAAAACAAAGAGCGTAATGACTAAAGTCGTAAAAAACTCTCGAATGGCCAGCGCGGCCAGAAGCGCAATGGTCATGGAGAGTTCCATGGTCATCTTGCGTTCAAAAATATTCTCGACGGCTTCTTTAAAGATGGGATACCCGCCAATCAGCGTGGCCAGTATTGCAACCAGGCTGAAGTTCGCGAATGGTTCCCATCGCTGGAACCAGTGGAACCAAACCGCAGCCGCCGCCAGAGCAACTAGAACAATGCGGGCAAGGTCGGCTATTTCGAGTCCCTGATGGTGCTCGTGCTCGTCGTGGTCATCGTGGTCGTGATTGTGACTATGTTTATGCGAGTGAGGTGAGCCACCATTCTGAGTCATGGCCGTGTCTTTTTCCACAACCGCCTTCGATGTCACGTAACACCTTCCTTCCCAGCTTTCTATTTCAGGTATGCGCGCACAACGTCAATCAACTGCTGCGCGGCGGGATCAATTTGCCTTCCACTCTTCGGTGTGACCATGTGGTGCCTGATGTGGTCTTCCAAGACCTCGGCCATCAGGCTGTTCATCGCCCCTCTGGAAGCGGCAATCAACCGTAGAACCTCGGAACATTCCTGTTCCGCCTCTAACGCCCTTTCGACGGCTTCGACCTGGCCGCGGACCCGGCGCACTCGTTGCAGCAATTTTTCTTTTTCTTTTATGGTGTGAGACATAGATGTTCAAAAATCTGTTATATCATATCCCGGTAGGGTATATAGAGCAAACTTTGAATGAGCGGCAACCCTCTCAAAACCAAAAGGCTCGTCATCGGCCAGTTTAGCGTTTGCAACGGCTGCTGCTGCGGACAAACCGAACGCGGCAAGCCACCCGTTCCCGTGGAATGGCTCAAAGAAGAATGGCGCAAGCGCGGCCTGCTGAAACGCTTGCAGCTATCGATCAGCGGCTGCCTGGGACCATGTGACTTGCCTAACGTTGTAGTCATCACCGACTCAAACGGGACAACCTGGTTGGGCGAACTGACAGAATTCAATCAATATCGCTCGCTGGTGGAGTGGGCAAGCCGGTCAAAAGATGCAGGCTACCTTCTACCCTTGCCCGATGAGTTTAAGAAGCACACGCTTGATCCATTCAAGTGAATGCGATGAGAGTGTTTTGTTTCGTCATGACCTCGCCAGAACCAGCACCAATGAACTGGATATAAACGACAAGCTGCTCACCAGAACATGCAACGCGTAACGTGGAGCCGCGTTATGTTGGGTCAACATGCCTTTAAAAGTGTTTACCACCATGTACAGGAACCCGCCGGCGATGTGCGCGAACAGAATGCCGAGCCACAGCGTTGATATAGAACCAACAAAGCAATACCCCAGCGCGCCTCCGGCCAGAGTCATGGCTTCCATACCGGCAGCCCACAAAATCGCCTTTTTGCGTCCGTAACCTGCACCCAGAAGAAGCAAAACCAGGGCCAGGCCTTCGGGTATCTTGTGGATTGAGATTCCGAATAGCAATCCGACATCGGGCCGGCCGAGAAGGTCGTCACCGAAGACAATGCTGACACCATCCATGGCTGTGTGAAAACCGAAGGTGATCATTAACATCACTGCGGTACTTGAAAACTGATGGACCGGGTTCTCACACAATTCATTGATCGCGCACGCAGGACAGACATGATAGACATACCTGCCGATGACCCACAAAAGCAAATATCCGCTGGCGCAGCCGATCAGAAGCGCAGGCCAGGTGATAAATTGCTTGGCGTCAGGCAGTACATCGTAGAGAGTGACCGCCAGCAATGTGCCGATTGCGGCCGCGACCAACAGGCTGACATGGAAGCGCACAACCTTGCGAATGACGGCACCGAGTAGAATCCCTCCAAAAGCAAACAGCGTCGCAACGGCGGGATGCGCGAGCGCGGAGCGGATAGATGTAAGGTCGCCAATCGTTATTAAAGTCATGGTCATACGCACGAGGTGCTACTAACGAGAAGGTTGTTCATGATTGTTCAAAGTCACTGCCATTGCCAGGCAGATTCAAGAATTCTGCGGGAGCGCCGGTAAAATGCCGCCGCCCCCACAGAGCCAGAAAATGCTAGAAGTGGAACCCTACTTCTCCCGTAACTGTTCGAGGGGTCACAAAGTGTGTGCCGCTGAACGTTGACAGAAAGTTGTAAAGCGCAACTTGGTTGGTGAGGTTGACGACGGTCAAACGCGCGCTCCACTTGTAGTGCTCGCCGTGGAGCAGGTTGTCATCGCCAATGCTGGCATCCAGCAGATTGCGAGACGCAATGCGGGCAGGGCGATGATCGTCGTTCTGCTCCCCTGGAGGTGGCAGTTGGATTCGTGTGGATTTATACAGGGCCGGATCGCACGTCGTAAGCGGGGCATTCAGGGTTGGGAATATGATTCCGCAATGCAAGCCGGCCTGCATCTGTTGATCTGCGGTCAGACCGGTTAGGTCCACCGGAGTCGTCAGGTCCGCCGCAAAGGGCACCGCTCCAGCCACCAAACCGCTGTCAAAGCGCCAGTTGAAGGCAAACCACGGCCAGTTCTTCCGCGGCTGGTACTGGATGTGTGTTGTCTGCTGGAACTTCTGGTCGTGGTCAATGCGGAATGGACCCAAACCTTGCGCCACCGTAGTCCCCAGGCCGCCGACCTGTGGCCGGAAGAAGCGCGCGGACGCGCTGCCCAGCACGGTAAAGGCAGTAAGACCGTGGAAGTTGGGCACGCTGATGCGCGCCGACGGTCCACTAATCTTGGAATTGTGCCAGGCAATGGGGAAGAAAATCGGGGTGGCCCCAAATACACTGAAGTCATAGCCGTTGTGCGTGTACTTCCAGAGATAGTCGGCATCAATAACCAGGTACTTCCCAAGAGCTTGCTGGATTCCCGCATGGAACTCATTGCGGAACCCAGGCCGAATGGGTGCCGGGAGGCTCGGGCCTATGACCGCATCAATCACCGGGTTTCCGTTGGCCCTGCTGGCCAGCACCAGGTTTTCATTAAACGGGGTCTCCATAATGCGCCCGTAAGAGACGCGAAGGACGGTATTGGTCTTCTTCACGTTATAGGCAACGCCAAGCCGGGGCTCGGGCTGGGAATCGCTGACGATGCCGCGATACAAATCGCCTCGGACTCCGACATTAAAGGCCCAATTGCCCCAGGTGATGGCGTCCTGAAGATAGAGCGCGAGTTCCTTAATATCCGTGTGGCCGTGAAAAAAGAAATTGCTGCCGCTGCGCGTCAAATCCACTGGCAACAGGTCGGCTGAAAAGTTTGGATTGGGTGAAAGCGCGCCCGCGCACAGAGCCGGATCGCGCGGGGTTGGGTCAGTGTCGGCACTCCCATCCGCGTTCAGGCAGGGAGCGTTGAAGGTAGCATCGGTAATCCCGAAGCCAAAATTCTCCCTGAGCAGGGTGTGCTGATAGGTGACCCCAGCCTTAATGTTGTGTATGCCCTTCACATAAGAAACATCGGAGCGGAAACCCGCATTGGTAAGCTTGCGGTCCTGGTTGAGAGTCTGCGGCTGATCGGCCAGGAAATTCCTGCTGGGAAAGTATTGGAACCGGTCTTGCCGTAAGAACGCTCCTGCGGTAAACAGAGTGCTCGTACTGAACAGATGGGTCCAGGTGGGGGCGACATTATAAGTCCTGATTTGTGCGCGCTGGTCCTGCGTGAGCACCGTTCCGGGAAGTGAGGGGGGCTGCACAGACTGTGTGTCAAACGAGTTCGGGACCTGGAACCAGGAGCGCGTGTAGCCGAGATTGAGATGAACTGCATCCGCTTCGCTGATCTGATAGTCCACCCGGTCGAAAGCGTTCTCTTCATTTCCCCTGGAGTGCATGACCTGGAATTCCGGCGGATCGAGAAAGCGTCCCGTGTTCAAACCGTCTACCGAGATAAAGTTGCCAAACTTCTGGCTTCCGACCGCCAGATTAACACCGGCAGTAGAAGTGCCAAAACTACCATATGAAGTTGTAATGCTGCCCGTGGGTTTCGTCTCTCCCAGGCCGGAGCGGGTTGTAACTTTAATGACAAGGCTGGTCTTGTCTCCGAATTCAGCCGGCGGCGCGCCAGAGATCACTTCCAGAGACTGAATGGAATCGGCGGGAATCTGGTTAGAAAAAACTTTGCTTTGTTGATCGGTGATGGGCTGGCCGTCCACAGAAAAAGAATTTTCCGCGTGGTCGCCAATTCCATGGAAGAGACCATCGGAATCCGCCACCACTCCTGGTGTGGCCAGCGTGACCAATGAGCTGACCGAAGACGACGCGCTCTCGAGCGGGAGTTTGTCAAACAGACCGCGATCAACGTCCGTGTGAAAGTTTGGCTCGTTTTCTACCAGGTCTCCAGCATCTGTCTCTTGTACATTGATGGTGGTTGAACTACTGGCAATGCTGAGGCTGATCTGCGGAGTAATCGGAACAGCCGAGCGAACATCTACGTCCTGCGCCTTGGAGGCAAAGCCAGCGGCGGTAACGCTCAAGTGATAGGAATTGAAAGGTACGTTTCTGAAATGAAACAGACCTAAATCGTCGCTGACGGTGGTTTGGGAGTATCCACTGGCAGGGTGCTGCATGGTAACCAGCGCCCCTTTCACTACCGCCCCGGTCTGGTCTACCACTTTGCCGTCAACACTGCCGGCAGTGCCGGAAGACTGCGCAAAAGCTGAAAACGAAACCAGCAAAATTGAAAGAATAAAAAGTATAGAAATAGCGGTTTTAAACCGCATTTGTATAAATAACATGGGTGCCCTCCTCAGGCAGGAAGATTGGGTTTTAAGAAATTCAACTAATGTAGATGAATGGCTTAAGCCAACGGCGGAGGACGTATGTAAACAGCGGAACCGTGCAAAACAGACTTCGGTGTGCAATTTTCCGCACATAGAACTTGCGTGGGAGCCAGGTCCGGAACCACCGACACCGTGCTGACAACTGGCACAGCAGAGGCATTGGCGTGTGCGACAGCACAGAAGTCGCAGCGCTCTTCAGATCCGGATAGCTTGATGGGATGAAAGTGGGTAGCTTCTGCAAAGGCAAACCAGGAAATCAGAAGCAGGCAGACGAGCGCCAATCCTCTTATTTTCCAATTCTGTACCGATACTTGGTTCGCGTTTCTCATGGTCTCCACTTAGACGAATGGAATCTATCATTGTGACCAAAGTAAGGCTAAAAAGTCAATGCATCGTAGCGCCGGGTAGTGGGTCAGTTTGCCGCCGACAATCCGGGAGTCGGCCCGTCAATAAACACAAGGGCGTTTGTCGGTACCCATCTGGTGGAGCGCTTCCTACAAGCCGACTTCTGGCCCGGAGTAACTTCTGGTTAGCCCGTCACCCGGACAAGGTGCAATCTATCTGAGCCTAAATTCACTATCGGCGATGCAAGAATGTACAATGAGCGCGTTCTAGATTTGACGGGCGGGAGGGTATATGCGCGTTCTTCTGGCAGGTCCGGACTTTGAGGAGAATCTTTCCATTCGATATTTAGCATCTTCACTGCAGGCGAAGCGGCATGAGACGTCATTGGCAGTGTTCAATTCGGCGGACGATGTGGAGGCGGTCGCCGAACAGGCGGGCGAGGCGGAGATCGTCGGACTGTCGGTTTGTTTTCAATCGCGCGCGCAGGAATTTCTCATCTTGGCACGCCGGATCAAACAACTCCACCCTGGAAAACTGATTGTGGCGGGCGGACATTACGCTTCGTGCGCAGCACAGCCGCTGCTGGAGCACCATCCCGAACTCGACATCATCGTGATTCACGAGGGGGAGCAAACGCTGCTGGAGATAGTTGCGGCTGCAGCGAATCTGAAGGATGACTTGCCGAAGATTACCGGCATCGCATATCGGGAAGACGGCCAGGTTCGATTCACGCCGCAACGCCGCACTCTGGATGATTTGGACACATTGCCCTTCCCTGAGCGGGCCGGGCGGATCCACACCATCGCCGGAGTTCCCACCAGCTTTCTAATGGGGAGCCGCGGATGCTACGAGAACTGCGCGTACTGCTGCATCACAACCCTGCACAATCTGGCACCGGGCAAGAAATTTCGCCAACGCAGTGTGGAATTGATCGCCGACGAGATGGCCGAGCTTTATCGCGAGCGGGGAACGCGGCAGTTCGTATTTCACGACGACAATTTTCTGGTGCCGTCGGTGGCGCATAACCAGGCGCGAATCGAAGGATTCGACAAGGCCTTCAAGAGCCGCGGCATGGACGATATCGCACTACTCGTCAAGTGCCGCCCGGCGGATGCGAATCGGGACGTGCTGAGCCGGCTGAAGGAAATGGGGTTGGTGCGTATTTTCATGGGGATCGAATCGGCCACGGAGATGGGCCTTCTCACATTGGATCGGCATCAGACCGTGGGGCAATCGATCCGCGCTCTCGATATCTGTGGGGAACTGGACATTTCGGCCCAGTTCACAATCATGACGTTCAATCCAGATGCGAATTTAAACACGCTGCGGGCCGACCTTGCCTTCATGCGAAGGTTTGCGGGGAATCCACTGAACTTTTGCCGTGCCGAAATCTATGCAGGTACGCCTCTGGAGAAGCGGATGATCGCGCTGGGACGAGCGCGAGGCGACTATCGCGCGCGGGAATACAGCATGTACGATCCGGTGGCGGATCTCGCCTGCACGATATCGCTCGATCTGTTCTACGACCGCAGCTGGGGCGACGGTAGCCTGATGCAGAAGACGATTGGACTCGATCACATGATCGCAGTGCGGAAACGGTTTCACGGCCGTGACGACTTGTGCGAGCGGGCACACGCTTGGGTGCGGGCGGTGAATCTCGACACGCTTAATCTTCTGGAGGAAGTGATCGAATTGAGCGCGTCGGGGGTGGGAAAGATGGATGCCGACGCCCTGCGAAAGGTCCATGCGCTGAAGGAACGGGAGGTGCGCGCGCGGAATCAGTTTCTATTGCAGGGGCTGCGATTGAAAACCGAGCTGGACGAATTCCGTTTGCCAAGTCGAACCATTTCCGCAGGAAGCGCGTCGCGATTCCGATTGGGTCGCCAAGTTGCGGCAGCCGTACTGGCGATAGGAGTGCAAGCCACCTTGTCGACCGGCCAGGGGATGGCGGAGCAAACACCTGCTCCGATGCAACAAGTAGGAGGCGATCAGGAAAAGTGTTGTACGCTCGGCGGGACTGTGACGGACGCGTCCGGGGCTGTGGTGGCGAACGCGACGATTACGATTACGAACATTGTCACGAATCTTGCCGTCACTCTGAAAGCCGACGAGACTGGGCAGTACACGGCAAAAGATCTGGTAGGCGGCAAATACGACGTTAAGGCAGAGGCGATCGGGTTCAAGACGACGATCGTGAAAGGTGTGGAAGTTAGCGCGGGCAAGGCCGCGCGGTTGGATATTCGGCTGGAAATTGGCAACTGGGGCGGCTGCTGCGAATACGCCGCGGCTCCCATGAAAGCGCCAGTTGAGTACGTCGTGAGAATGAAGCCGTTCACGTATAGCGTCGGCGAAGCCGCCGACGGCGGTACGCTTAGAGGGATCGCAAAGCTCGTGTATAGCGATCAAAAGAAGTGGGTATGGATTTTCGAAGCGAACCGGGATGTGGTGACCAACCCGAACGCGCTCCCTTACGGAATGTCACTCACCATTCCGGTATCACACCAGCCGTTGCCGAAGCTGGAAACAAAGGTTCTTCCGCCCTATCCTTCGGAGGCTGCCAGCCAGCATGTGCATGGCGACGTAACAATGGATGTGACGCTCAACGACGACGGTACAGTGCAAGACGTGAAAGTCATTGAGGGCAATCCGTTGCTCAATAGCGCAGCGACTGATGCCGTGAAGCAATGGAAGTACCGGCCGCTTACCCTGCACGGCAAGCTGGTGAACAGGACTGTCGTCGTGCTCACGTTCGGCAAGAACGGAAAGGTGCGTTAAGTTCGGGTCAACTCCTCATCAGCAAAAGAGCGCTCCAATTGGTGACGCCATTCGCGCTCATGGCCGGGTTTGGCGCAGCCCTCAACGACTGGATCGAGACCCCTGTCAAAATGCCTCGTGTATCACATCATTATATTTTGAATCGCTAACCGATCCAGCCTTCATTTGCTTTCGTACGTTAATCAGGTGTTGAAGAATCGGTGGAGGGCCGGCTTGATCTCGGGTGTATAATCTTGCCCTCCCCCCTTTAAGTCCAAAAAAGGAATTCAAGTATAGAGGATGATCTGACGATGTCAATCTCCACTCCAGGACGTCTTTTTCAAGCGAAGGCTTCAGCGGTATTTGCCGCTATCCTCGGCTGTGCTCTGGCGCACTTCTTTATCGCGTCCACTCCTGCCTCAGCCCAAAGATTGTGTGAGAACAATGACAACCCTGTGGCAACCATCAGTCCATGTACCGGGCCAGCGGGAACCACGGTCACAGTGACATTGGGCCGAAAACTGGCATCGGCTCCCAAGACATTGTTGTTTAAACGGGTGGTAGCGAACGGCGTTCCCGCGCAAGTGATTGTTCCACTCACCGGCCTGACTGCGGCAACGCCGCCCGAGCTGTGCACTGGTGGAAGCGGACGCTGGGAAGTCTGGCTGGTAGATTCGGCCGGCGGATCGCAGGGCAAGATCGGTGCTTTTTGGCCTGACTGCCGAGACCTTGGTTCGTCGGGGTCTATTGGTCCAACTCCCGGGGCTGCTCCTGGCCCGCAGCGATTGTGTGAAAACAGTGATACTGCGGTCGCCAGCATCAGCCCATGTACCGGCCCGGGCGGCACTCCTATTGCGATCACATTGCGCCGCACTCTCTCGTCTGCGCCGGCCGCACTCTTGTTCAAGCGAGTGCTCACAAGCGGTGTTCCTGCACAGTTCAGCGCTCCGGTGAAGGGCGTTAGCGCTTCGTCTCCGCCGCAGTTGTGCACCACAGGCGGGAATGGAAAGTGGGAGGTCTGGTTGATTGATGCCAAGGGCGCATCACAGGGCGTCATCGGCGCTTTCTGGCCGGAGTGCGGTGGAAGCGATGCTTGCCTGGCTGGGAAATGGCTCTCGCAGTCGGTAACCAACGGTTCGCCCGTGGCACCCAAGCGTGGCGGTTCGGGAATTCAACTGACCATCGGCACGAATGGACTGGCGACGATCAACTACAGCGGCATGCAGCCGATCGAGCAGCTCAACCTCCCAGGACAGGTCGTGAACAGCACGATTTATACCGGCACGGCAAGCGCTTACATTTCCGCAAAAAATGGATCGCTGACCGTAGGAACCGTGCAAAGCTCCGCCACCAGCTCGAAGATCACTGATTCACGCACCGGAAAAACTACCGGCGGGCTGTTGAGCGGCCTCGGATTCGTGTTTTACGGCGGAGGACATATTACGGGCTACAACTTGAACTACACCTGTAGCGGAGGAACCCTGGTTATCAAGCACTCGGTTGGCCCCAACTTGCTCTATCTGTTCACGTTCAAGCGCCAGTGAGATGGACGAAGCGATGTTGCTTGATCTCCACATGAAGAAGGCATGATGCTATGAAAAAAATAGGAACAGCGTTGGCTTTGGGTATCCTCTGGCTCGTGTTTCAGGGAACGATCACCGGCCAGGAAAAACAGAAAATGAGCCGCGTCACCGATACCGATAACAGGTACGGAAAAGGTGGAACACTGACCACGTATTACGATCCATACCCGCACGTCACGCGTGAAGAATGGACAGACAAAGATGGGAGAGTTCGTGAGCTCCATATAAATGATTCCCCTCATCGTGGCGAACAAGTATGGTTTTTCCAGAAGGATGGCAAGGTTATTGAATTTCTTCTGAGCCAGTCCCCAGGGAAGGGCCAGTGGCATCTGAGTCGCGGGAACGGTACCTTCAGTGGGTATTCGGATGGCCGTTCGGCGGATCTTCCAAAAGAGGATCTTCTGAAAATCATGGAAAAAGCTGAGAAGCAATTTGCGGCGGACGGCAAGATTTCCGACCAAATCTTCGAGGCAGATACCAACGTCGAGCAGCCGATATTACCTCCAAACGAAATCTTCTCATGCCGCAGAGTGGACCTGGCCACCGCAAAAGACAGCATCGAGAAGAAAATTAAACACATCGAAGAGCGCAGAAAGTTGATGAGCGATGCCTTCTACTACGAGGGTGCGGTGCAAACCCTGCAGGCCGCGTTCAAAGCCAAAGGGGTAACCTCTTCGATGAGCAGCGCTGATCCTTGGGGGAAAAGCGGTATCGGATCAGCCTGGACTGAGTCCGGCGAAGGCTTTTACAAGAACCATGTCGAGGCGCTTAACCAGTTACTGGGAGTGGTGGGGAAGCGCGGATACTCGACCGAAAGTGAGATGGCAAGGCTCGAGCAGGCGATGACTCGATGGGAGAAATTCGATAGTGACATCGAATCCCGGTTCAAGGCGCTGGTGGATGCTTATACGATCGAGGCCAAGGCCTACGACGAGCAGAACGACTATATGGCAAAGTATTTCCAGCAATTGGGGCAATTGCAGACGCGAAATCCCTATCCTTCCGATGCCATCGATTCGCTCAACGGCAAGATGTATAGCAACAAGAAGAGCTTCGACGATCGCATCAAGAAAATGGAAGATGTAGACCAGCAGGAGATTCGCGACAGGATCAAAGCCCTGGCAAGCGAACAAATCTTCAAATCGCTCACCGAGACCTCTGATTGCACACCTGGCACAAAGGAGCAGAAAAAGTGATTGAGATAAAGAGATTGCGGGCCCGGCCATGGGTCGCATTCGTTTGTGTTGCTTTGTTTTGTTTCCTGCCTGGCTGCGCGAAGAAAAACGCAGGGGAAGAGGCCGGCACCCCAGTGCAAAGCGGTGCGTCTGGGCAGCCTTCCTCAACCGCCGGTCAAGCGGGCGCTTCATCGCAGACCGGGACGGCAGAGAGCACACAACAGCACGAAATCAGCCTGGTCGCGCTTTCCGCCGGCGCATATATCGTGAAGAGACCAAGCGAATGGATGGATTCCGAGTCTGCCTACGCGCTGTTGGACGAAAATCCGCGGAGTAAGTGGGCAACGGCCCGCGGAACGACCAGTCCGCAGACCATCGTCATTGCTCTTCCCGAGAAGACGCTACTAAAGACCATTGCATTTGATAATCAATCGACTGATTCCCAGTTCACAGGGTGCGGCGCAAAAGACATCAGCGTCGAGATGTCAGACGCCAGTGAGAATGACGGGTTTCAGAAGATCGCCGAGGTTTCGCTGAAAGAAGGCACAGATGACCAGCGCTTCCCGGTGTCGGCAGAGGTCCCGGGACGCTGGGTGCGCCTGACGGTTAAGAACAATCACAGCTCCGATCCTGACAACACAATCGAACTCAACGAGTTCCGCGCCTACGGAACACAGCTCACGCACACGCCCATGCCCGATCTCAGCGGCACCTATGATTTCGATTTTACCGGCGGTTTTCATGTGAAACAGGAGGGAACATTCCTCACCGGCTGTTACGAAAGCCGCGAGGGCCTGATCAAAGGCGGCGTCGAAGGCCACATCGGGAAATTTACATGGTTTGAAAAGAGCGGTTACGAGATCAAGGAGATGGGTTCGGCAATCATGGTGCTCCCCCCTGACGGCAAGCAGGCCATCGGTGTGTGGTGGGAGGGAATGAATACCGATAACAGCGAACGGATCTTGATTGGTCCCAAAAAGAGCAGCGATATCGGTTCCTGTGCGCACTGGGCGGGCGGCCTGGAGCAACAGTTGATCAAAGACCTGGAGCAGTTTGGGCGAGCCCGTGTCTATGGCATTAACTTCGATACCGACTCCGATCAACTCAAGGCGGAATCCAAACCGACGCTCGATAAAATCGCGTCTATCTTAAAGGCGAAGCCGGATTGGAAGATCACCATCGAGGGACATACGGACTCAACCTCCACGCCACAGCACAACCAGGACCTTTCGGAAAAGCGGGCTGCGACAGTCAAGAGCTATCTGCAATCGGCAGGAATCAATCCATCGCGAATGAACACGGCAGGATATGGCGCCACCAAGCCCGTCGCCAGCAACGATACTGAAATCGGCCGGGCCCAGAACCGGCGCGTGGAACTCATGAAGCAATAAGCTGATTCAGCTCTAGAGTCCGATGTACGAGAATGGAGTCAAGAAAATGGTGCGCCCCGGATGCAGACGATACGGAAGCCCGGAGCTGCTTTTGTGATATCACTCTGGCACTAAAATGCTGACTTTCTCGGAACTACGGTTCATCATTAAGTCTTGGCATTCGAGAATGCCGGCGGATCTTTTTGCGCCCTCAGTTCCTTGACAACTTAATCGACAACTCAATCGCCAATCGCGATTTCTGAGCATCGCAAACCCGCAACCACTGGAATAACATTCAGCGTTATTTGCATATAAGTAAACATTCGGACTGCTCAGCTGGTCCCTCGACCCAAAGTCACTTTCCTCAATAATGACGAGGCTCCTGTGACTTCCCAGCGCGCCTCAGACACTACCAGCAAGTACCCCCACTTTTCCTCATCTGACCGGCTGGCGAAGGTAACTAAAGAGGTAACAACAATCTTTACTCTGCTTCCCCGCCAACCACCTCCCAGCTAACGGCGGTGATGCCAGACTCCAGGCTGAGCCGGCCAACAATCTGCTCCAGCAAAGCATCTTGACGGCCGCTGCTCAACAATGTCGCGCGGACCTCGACCTTGCCGGCGGGATCAACATCTTCACTCTGCAAAGCCTGCAAGGCCATGGGCAGCGCCTGAACTGCGTGCAGCAAAAGGGCGCGGACATGTCCTTCACTATCGCTGCGGCAGGTGAGGCGAAACAGGTATAGGGTCTCGGAGCCGTTTGCACCCGTAGGCTGGCGGTCAATCTTGAGAGCGATGGGGCGCAAGCCGATGTTGGCGAGCAGCACCGCTGAGGCCCCAATCGCTGCCTCCCGCAGATAACCGAAGCCACACAGCGAGCCCACCGCGGCAGAGCACCACAGAGTAGCTGCAGTATTCAGCCCGCGCACGCTCAAGCCTTCACGCATGATCACGCCTGCACCAAGAAAGCCGATGCCAGAGACGACCTGGGCGGCTATCTGCAACGAGCCGGCACCAGTCGGCAAAAGACGCGAGATGGTCACGAACAACGCCGCCCCGGTAGAGACGAGCGCGTTGGTGCGCAGTCCTGCCATCCTCTGGTGCCACTGCCTCTCCGCGCCAATGGCGGACCCCAGAAGAAATGCGGCAAAAAGATACAAGAGAAAGTGGATCAAATCCATGCTGTTTGTCCAACGAATTGATATGCGCGCTCAGCCCGTAACGGTTGTCCAGATAAGGCCAATCGTAAGTAAGATCATGACGACACTTGTGCTCCAGGCAATTACGTTGGCGAAGACGGAATTCTTATGCTCACCCATTAGTTCGCGCTTGTTGACGAGAATCAGCATGTAAACCAGCACGAAAGGCAAAAGAATTCCGTTGGCGACCTGGGAAAAAATGATGACCTTGATGAGCGGCAACCTGGGAATCAGGACAACTCCTGCTCCGCCGGCAATCAACAGCGTATATAGCCAGTAGAAGACCGGCGCTTCCGAGAATTTCTTGTTGACCCCAGATTCCACTCCCAAACCTTCACAAATGTTGTAGGCGGTGGCCAGTGGAAGGATGGCTGCCGAGAGCAGTGAAGCATTGACTAAGCCGACGGTAAACAGGAGTGCGGCAAATTTGCCCGCCAGAGGAGCTAAGGCTCTAGCTGCCTGGCTGGCGTCCGTGATGTCGTGTAGGCCCTTGACGTGCAATGTCGCGGCGCAGGCCACAACAATAAAAAAGGCAATCACGTCGGTGATGATGCAGCCCAGGAAAACGTCGAGACGGCACAGATGGTATTTGTCTTTCGGGATTTCTTTTTCCACCACCGAGGCCTGCAGATAAAACTGCATCCATGGGGTGATGGTCGTGCCCACCAGGCCAACCACCATCACCAGATACTCGGAGTTGCGGCTGAACGTGGGAACAATGGTATCGTGCAGCGCCTTGTGCCAATCGGGATGCGCATAGAAAGCCGATATAGGATAGGCAAAATAAATCAGCGAGAACAAAATCAAAATACGCTCGACCGGCTTGTAACTGCCCTTGACCACCACCGCCCAGACCAGGGCCGCACCAGCGGGAACTACCAGATACTTGCTCACATCAAAAATGCCCATGCCGGTGGCCAGACCGGCAAACTCAGCAACAATGTTCCCGAAATCCGCAATGCCCAGGACCAGGATTGTGAATGCAGCCGCACGTATTCCGAAATTCTCCCGGATCAGGTCAGAGAGTCCTTTGCCGGTAATCACTCCCATGCGCGCAGCCATTTCCTGCACGACCATCAGCGCAATGGTGGTGGGAATCAGGGTCCAGAGAAGCGTATAGCCGAACTTCGCTCCCGCCTGGGAATAGGTAAGGATGCCACCTGGATCGTTATCCACGTTGGCGGTGATAAATCCGGGACCCAGGACCGCAAAAAAAGCCAGCAGACGGAACTGCATCAGGCTGAAGAACGGTCTTTTTTTGAAGACCTTTCTGTAAACCTTAGTGACTTTTCCGGGTTCCTGTAACGTGGGCTCAGTCATGCGATGGTCCGGTGTTCGTTATTAAAAATCTACGTGCATCCGCAATGCGGGAACTACAACTGGGCCACGATCGCGGTTATAGCCGGGATTAACAACGTATTGCAGCTCAGGTGAGCTGAATATCCCGCGCCAAAGGTGAAGATTGTAATAGACCTCAGTGATATTTTCGCGTCCGTAATTCAGATTTCCGTCTCCCAACAAAAACCCCTGACCACCCAGCTTCAGATATTGCTGATGCGCCTTCGAGATGCCATTGCTCACAAAGGCCAGCCCCACCCGGTCAAACTTGCGTCCCCAGGGAATGCCTTTATAGTCGGCGCCCAACAGGATAGTCTCATTGACCTCGGTATAAGCAAAGGATTCGTTGTTGCCTTCGTTCCAGCCCCAACGTCCAAAGACGCGCATATCAGTGGAAACTTCCTGGTCAGCACTGATACCAAAGCCGTACTTGATACGCCCCTTGCGACGGTGCGCAGTAACATCGGGCACCGGATCCTTCCCTGCCAGAAAGGCGCCGATGGCTTCCTGATAGCTGCCCATGTTGGCATGATTCACATACGTCAAAAAGCGAAATACTGCCGCCCGTCTGGGGAGAGCCGAACGCCGCAGTTCGAATTCGATATTTTCCGCGCGGGCGAGGCGTAGGTTCCAATCGAGATCAATGCCGTTGGCAATTTTTGGCATGAGCGCCTCAGCAAAGCGCAGCGCCCAATCTCGGTCCTGATATTCCACGCGAACTCCGTAGGTGTAGCCGCGCGTATCAGCGGCGTAGTCGTAGCCACCGTTGTTGTCAATCGTCCAGTTCAAAAATTGATCATGGCTGCTATTGGCGACAGAATTGGTGTCGAACCAATCAACGACGCTTATTTTCCCGGCATTGATTTCAAGGCGGCGCTCCGGCAATTCCGTGGCCAGAGAAAATGGCCCGCGCTCCGACTCAACCATCTTGGAGCTGAGAGGAATGACCTGATGCAGCATCATGCGCGCAATATACGGAGCAGCACCCAACGCAGGGTTACGAACCACATCGAGATCGGTAAAGCCGGCCAGTCCCAGAGCGTCGCTGATTCCTCGTCCTTCGGCACTTTCAATGTCGAAGAGAAATTCAGTTCCCTTGGCGAGGCGCACTCCCGTGTACAGAGTGAAAACGCGAGAATTGGTGAGTTCGCCTTTGGGTCTCAGGCTGCCCGGCGCGGAATAAGGCGCGTGAAAGGCGAAATGTCCTTGCCAGATGATGTTGGCCTGTCCGGAAACCCATAGCCAGTCAGGCTTGGAGTGCCCAAAGATCGTAGGGGGATCGCTGGGATCGGCGCTCTTCTCTTGCTTTGAATCTTGACTTGGCACGTTCGAACTCGGAGCATTTGTGTCCGGAATATTTGGATTCGGGGCCTGTGGGAGTTCGGTGCTTTGAGAAGAAGGCTTAGAAGTCTGCGCAGACAGAGCAAGGCACAACAGCATTGCTGTGCAAAGTAACAGAAGCGAATCTCGTAAGCGCAAAGGTAGGTCGTCCTGACATTTTTAGTAAGTTGAGCCTGATTTATGAATGTAGCAGATGGCACTATTAAAAGCCCACAGAAATTTGGCATTCATGGAAAATTAATAAAAAGCAATTCATGTTTTGTTTATACGGAAAACCATAAAGCTCAGCCGACCCTAGCTAAGAGTGCAGTCAGGCCAAAAATTGTGACGGAGCAGGTCATTCCTGCTCCGCCACGGTGTTTTAAATAAATTTAAAGTTACATATGGTGAGGCCGGCGCTGCTCGACTGCGTCGTCGCGGCGACGGGGTGTTGATGAGTTACGATCAACGGGTTTGCTGTTTGGATCAACATGCTTGCCCGCCGGCAGATCGTCCAGGAACTGCGGCACGATGCGCGCCTTGGTCGCGTGCTCGAAGCCGGAAGCCAGCTTGATGAGCGTGGGTTCGCTGAAAGCCGTACCAAAGAAGCTGATTCCCATGGGTAGACCAAACAGGTTCCCCAGGGGCACGTTGATGATGGGATAGCCGCCGATTGCTGCAAGGTTCGACGTACCGAAAAAGAAGCGATCGCCAAAGATCAGGTCCGTAGGCCAGGCGGTCGTGCCGGTCGCCGACACGATACCATCAAGGCTGAACTTGCTTAGCGCCAGGTCAATGCCATTCACAGTAGCGAGGCGATCAATATCCAGCGCCTGGTTGTAGGTCATGCCACCAAAGGCAGGTTGGGGATCATCTGGACCAGTGGCAAGCGACTGGGCCAGATCGAAGATCTCCTGCGCGAAGAACGGCATTTCGACTGCTGCGTTGGCATTGTTAAAGGCAATGGCGTCAGCCAGGGTCTTGCCGGCCATAGGAACACCTACGCGAGTGGCAAAGTAGTTCCGCAGATCGCTGACGAAATCGAACACCAGCACCAGGAATTCGCCATTGCCAGGCGGGAAGGTGAAGCCTTGCGCCTCAAGATCCACGAGTGTCGCGCCCGCACCCTGAATTGCTGTGACTGCATTCTCGAAGAGATTCAAAACGCTTTGCGGAGTGGGAGCGTTGGGATCAAAGCCGTTAAGTCCCGCCCGTGTCACTCCAATGCGCGTGCCGCTCAGCCCGTTGGGATTGAGGAACTGCGTGTAGTCCGTGGGGAGATTCGCAGGCCGGGTAAATCTTCCCCGCCATCCCAGAGGAACACCTCCAGTAGCGGGATCGCGGCCATCGGGGCCATGACTGGCAATTACGCTGAGCACGGCTGCCGCGTCAGCAACGGTGCGGGCGTGCGGTCCAACCGTATCCTGCGTGTGCGAGATCGGCACAACCCCAGCCCGGCTCGTCAGACCGACGGTCGGCTTGATCCCAACCACGCCGCTTACGCAAGCCGGCGAAACGATGCTGCCATCGGTTTCCGTGCCAAGCGAGACAGCAGTGAGATTGGCTGATGCCGCCGCGGCTGACCCGGAGCTGGAGCCGCTGGGGTTGCGAGCAATCCCATAAGGATTGTTACACTGCCCACCACGCCCGCTCCATCCGCTGATAGAGTTGAATGAGCGAAAATTGGCCCACTCGCTGAGGGTGGTCTTACCTAGAATCACAGCGCCACCGGCGCGCAGCTTTGCGGCCACGGTAGAGTCCTGCACCGCAGGAACCCCGGCCAGTGCGAAGGAGCCGGCGGTGGTCTGCATCCTGTCGCCGGTATCAATGTTGTCCTTCAGCAGCACAGGAATGCCGTGCAAAGGCCCCAAGACTTTTCCCTGCTCACGCAACTCATCCGCCGCGTGTGCCAGGACAAGGGCGTCGGGATTCACCTCAATGATCGAGTTCACTCCAGGGCCATCCTGGTCATCCTTGTCCAGTGCTCTGATGCGCCTGAGATAAAAATGTGTCAGCTCGGCAGAGCTGGTCTCGCCTGATGCCATCGCAGCCTGTAACTCTGCGACGGTGGCTTCATTGAATCGGGTGGGGACGTCATCGGAATCGGTACGGGTCTCTGCGCGCAGGACCGCGGGGGCCGACAATGCTCCCGCGATAGATGCGCCTGTACCAGCCAACGCGCTCCACTTCAAAAAGTCTCTGCGGGCGACACCCGTGTCTTCTTTCGGTTGGGTTGGATTGTTCCACAATGTTTCCAGAAAGTTTTGGATTTTATGGCGAAGATGTTTGCTTTTGGCTTTCATGAGCAACTCCTTGGTTTGCTGGAATGGGGGGTTGTGGTTGGAACGGCAGACCGATTGGTAGCACACGAGTGACCACCGGGCTAGCCGTCAATAAAGAGCCGGGGACCGTAAGCCAGAGATTCCCCGCTGTTCGTGAGGGTCAAAAGAAGGGCGCTTCTACGCCTGGATCCTGCGAGGTGAATCCAAGCCGGAGGGATTATACCGCAACGCAAGACGCACGTGGGCCGATGACAACGTGCTTCTCAACTATATGACTTTAGTCTGCAGTCTAAAATCTGCATTTCATAAATCGGAATCGAAGCGCCGGGTTTTTTCTCACCCTTTGTATCACTGAGAATGTGCCGCCTAGCCCAAACTGTAACGCTGTTCCTTCCAGGGATCGCCGTACATGTGATATCCGTTTTGCTCCCAGAAGCCGGGGGCGTCGTGCTCCATGAACTCCAGTCCGCGGACCCACTTAACGGATTTCCAGGCATACAGATGCGGCACGATCAGGCGCAGCGGATATCCATGCTCGGGCGTGAGCGGCTGGCCATCGTGATGCGTGGCCAACAAGACGTTGTCGTGTTGGAGATCGGCGAGAGGCACATTTGCAGTGAAGCCTTCTTCTGCGTGTATCATCACGAACTTTGCCGCAGGCTTGGGTTGGGTTAACTTTAGAATTTCGCCAAAAGCGACTCCCTCCCAGGCATTCTCGAAGCGGCTCCAGCGAGTCACGCAATGGAAATCACTTGTAGTGTGAAGTCTGGCAAGGGCGTTGAATTCGCTCCAAGTAAACCGCAAGGGCTTTTCAACCAAACCCCATACGCGAAAATCCCAAGTCGCAGGATCAAACTTGGGCACCGATCCGTAGTGCAGGACCGGCCACTTTAAAGTGAGCGCCTGGCCGGGAGGAAGTCTTCCCTCCTCTTGCATCTGGCGCTCGCGCTGCTTGCGTTCATCGAGCATAGTACTCTGTAATTATAGAAGGGAATACGAAGGGAAATTCTTCCCGCAAACAAACCAATCCTAACGGATCATTGCGGCAAACAGATCTGAGTTCAGCAACGATTGAAATTGCTTCTCGTCGGTCTTGAAGTGGAATTTGAGCTGGTTACTGTCGGAATCGACGGTCATGTTTTCCAGCGCAGTCTTTTCCACGCCGGTGGCCTGCGTTCTTCTGAACGTCATGCCCACGCGCGCCAGAGTGGAGAGCGTTGCCGCGGTCATACTGTCAGCGGTGATCACATCCAGATCAAAATTCACTCCGCTGCCGAAGTTCATGACATAACGCGAGGAGCGCAGGCGTTTGCTGAGTGTCTGGTACTCAGCCAAGTTGGCAACATCGCCCATGGCCGAGTTCATCATGGTTTGCGTGCCCTTGGAGTCGAGCACACTCCAGACGGCGCCGGCATCCACCGCAGGCATAAGATCAAGAACTTCCGAGTTGGAGTTCAAGCTCTGGATATCGCCATCGCGAGCCGAGAGCCCTGACTTCACTGCCGACGGATCACCAAAGAGCAAAGTGTTCTCATCCAGCAGTGACATGTTCATGCCGTTTCCCATGGGATACAGAAAAGCAGTATGGAATTTCGTAGGAGCAACTTTACGTACTTTTAAACGGGCGATGACTTTCTTGAGGGAGAATTGTCCCTGGGCCACGCCCACCATGCGAAGATCGCCCTTGTCGCGGAAGGCGGCAAAGGTCAGTTGATCAATATCGCGCTGCGGATCAATGCCTACGCCTTTCAGCGCGGTCTCGAATTGCTTCAAGTTGTCCGGCAAAACCCGGTCGTGCAGCTCAGTGGCAGTTTGGGAGTTGATGACCTGGCGGTAGTCCACGGAGATAATCTGCTGCACTTCAGAAGGAATCACGCTGCGTGCGGTACTTCCCAGAGCAGCCGCACCCGCTGAAACGGAAGCAGCCGCAAACAGTATGGCGACAAATAAGGTTCGATTCATGATTGAAAGTGGCTTACCGAAATTGTATCTCACAACAACCTCTCTGCGGGCTGGTTTCGCAACTCGTGCTATCTATTTTGACATGGATTCAGCCCTTACTTCACACAAATACCTTATATTCAACATGTATTTGGCTCACTCATTTCGATGTGAAGGTGACGGTTTTGGTTGGATATTACGTATCTAGCGAATTAAAGCCGCCGTTTTGGCCCGAACTTCACCGATAAACTGCTGATCGGTGAGAGATTCGAGGTTGATCTCCACGTTGGCCAGCGCACCTTCTACGGCCGCCTGGGCCAGAGCCGCACCGACCGTAAGATCGGAGGCCATCTTCGGATTGGTAATCAGCTTGAGTGATTCCAGAATCCTCGCTACTTCACGGCTCTTCTCAGCAACCGCCAGCGGTACATTGGTAGCTCCTTTGAGAGCCAGACTGACGGCAGCCTCGCCGTCTTTTGAATCTTTGGCAGCCTTGTAGGCTTGGACAACGGCTTTGTAAGATTCGGCGTCGGCCTCAATCGCGGTCTTGAGTTCTTCACGAAGCTGGGCCAGACGGGCTACAGCCTCGCTAAGCTCACGCTCATACTGCAGATAATTTTTTTTGCCGCGTGACATGGAGGCAACCATGTGTCCGAGGGCTGCGGCCATGGCTCCAGCCATGGCCGAGGCGCTTCCCCCACCCGGGACAGCGGTGGGGGCGGCAAGCTGCTCGATAAACGGCTCCGCTCCAGCCCGCAAGCCCCCAACCGCCACTTTGCCGGACATGACCGCCGAGAGCCGGTTCTCCAGAATCAAAGATGAGTCGAAGTTCTCAATCTGCAAGAACCACTCTGCCGCATCTTCCAGAGACTTCTTAGGAACCAGACCAACGATCTCGCTGCTGACGGGGGCGACTCCGTAGCGCGACGCTTCCCTTTTTACGAATTCGAAGACGCGGGCAATCGGCGTCTGCTCGAAATCGGTCAGGTTCATGGAAACTTGCGCCAGACCACGCACCAGGAAACCCGCACCCTTTACAAAACGCAGTCCGCCAGAAGAAAAACGTACCGCCTTGGCTACTTTCTTCGCGATCTCGACGTCAGGGGTGTTCAGAAAAACGTTGTAGGCAATCAAAAACCTTCGCGCTCCCACGACAGTTGCGCCTGCAGTAGGATGCAGTTGCGCCTCGCCGAAATCGGGGCGGCGCGCAGGGTTCGTGGCAATTTCATCGCGCAAGCCTTCGAACTGCCCGCGCCGGATGTTTTCCAGATTTTGCCGCTCCGGGCTGGTTGCGGCGGCTTCGTAGAGATAAACCGGAATGCGAAAGCGCTTCCATATCTCCTCACCCACATAGCGGGAGATGGCAACGCAATCTTCAATGGTAACGCCTTCAATCGGGATAAACGGAATCACGTCGGCCGCTCCGAGACGAGGATGCGCGCCCTGATGCTGGGTCAGATCAATTAGCTCGGCAGCTTTGCCCACGCCGCGAATGGCCGCTTCAGCAATGGCTTCGCGATTGCCGACCAGCGTAATCACACAGCGATTGTGGTCGGGATCCATCTCGCGGTCGAGCAGATAGACACCCTCAACCTTCATGGCCTCGACGATGGCGTCAACTTTGGGTTTATCGCGTCCTTCGGAAAAATTGGGGACGCACTCGACCAGCGTGGACATATTTGACAAGCATAGCGGGGAGCGAATCTGTGATGCAAGGAAGATGTGCGGAGACGTATATAGAAATGCATGTAGAGACGCAGCCATGGCTGCGTCTC
>DATHMF010000054.1 GCA_035487355.1 Terriglobales bacterium
TTCGAGTCGCCGGACGATTTGCCGCTCGAAGCGATTGGCAAGCTGATCTCGGCGATTTCGAGCGAGAAGTGGATCGAGATGTACGAACAATCGCGCTTGATGACCAAGGCGGGGCAGGCGCAGATGGCGAAGCAAGGCGCCTCATCGGCGAGCAAGGTGGCCGCCAAGCGCGTCGACATAAAGCGTCGGCGGTAAACTTTCCCAGCATGACTCGCCGATACCGGGCCACCACGTTTTTCATTGCTGTTGCGGGTGCCCTTGCGATTGCGCGTGTAGCCCGGACGACGGCGGTCGCGCGACGGTCTGCACGGAGGTGACCTGTATCGCTTTTTGATTATAGGAAGCATTAGCGCTCGTTTCAAAACACTCTCCCAGTTGACTTGAGGTAGTTCCAACAAATCAGCGCGCACCCAGCGTGAAGAAGGCGTGATGGACGCGGTCGTGGCGTTCATAGCGAACGGCGGAAGCAACGGCTCGAGACGCGCCCACAGCGCATCGTCCAAGAGGGGCTGTGCCATGCGCGACCGTACCAAGTCGACCGCGCAAGTACAAGAGATCAGTCAGAGGTTTTGAAACGCGCTCTAAGCAAACAGAGTGACGTTAGCGGGAAGCGTTCGTTTTTATTCCGCTCCGCTTTCCAGCGACTTACGGCACAGCTAAAGCTGTGCCCTCCGAAAGATGACGCCACCTTATTTCTTGTATGTCTTTTCAAAATTATTACGGGAATTAAAAATCGTAAAACTGCCATCGGGCCTGGCGGTTACTTTGATGTAGTTGCCGGCGTCATTTTTCTCGTCGAGGTTGGCGATAAATTGATCGGGGACATTGTGGTCTTTGCCTGCATCAACGGCGGTGTGCAACTGCCACAGGTCCTCAAGACCCGGAGAATCATGGACAATCTGCCACGCCGCCGGTTTGCCGCCCTTGTGCGGACCATTATTCATGATCGCTACTTTAGGATGCAGCGTGTGTACAAGCGCTTTGGCGTTCGAGAGGTCGAGTCCGTGGTGGGTGACCAGATAAAGATCAACTGTCCCAATCAGGTTATTAGGACAGGCCAACTCGATCTCTTTCTTTTTCGTCAAATCGCCGAGATCAATGAAGCGAAATTTTCCATAGGTGAACAGCATGCCGACCGAACGCGCATTCTCACCCAGATCAGGCACCGCTGCCGGTTCTGATGCGCAGAACGGATTGGGCTGGCCCGCGCCCGGCAGAGGGTCGCTGATGTGGTCGCCCGCGGCGGCCAGAACTTTTATATCTACTCCTTTGAGAGGAATCTTATCGCCGGGTTTCACGACCAGATGCTGCGCCTTGGGTAAGACGCCCATATAGGAGTTGTAGTCGGCGCTGGCAACATCGGGATCGTCGAGCTTGGCCGGTCCGTGGTCTATGAAGGTCCCGATCTTCACGCGGTCGGCAAGTTGCGGGACTCCGCCCACGTGATCGCGGTGATAGTGCGTGATCAGAACATAATCAATCTGCTTCAGACCCAGGGTTTTGACGACAGCAGCAATGCGGTCGGCATCGCGCCCGGCAAATCCGGGAAAGCCCGTATCCACCAGCATGGATTGGCCGGAGGGGCTGACGATGAGCGTAGCCTGCCCGCCTTCCACATCAATCGAGTAGATATCAAGTGATTTTTTAGGGCCGGCAAAAGCTGCCGCTGTCATCAGCAACGCACACAACAACAAGGATATTCGGCGCATGGTGACGGAATCCTATCATGCAAGGGCCGGTTTTCGGAAGGGTG
Organism: Terriglobales bacterium; assembly: GCA_035487355.1. Classification (NCBI taxonomy): domain Bacteria; kingdom Pseudomonadati; phylum Acidobacteriota; class Terriglobia; order Terriglobales; species Terriglobales bacterium. The sequence continues at coordinate 1,754 of DATHMF010000054.1, forward strand.
CCGAACAAGCGGGATGGTGCGGCAGTTTCTAATCTGACTCGTTAGTCCACACCGTTCACGCCGCTCAGGAATCCACCCAAGTGTCCGGTCAAAGCGATCAATGCAACCGCCAGGACCTCTATCGGCAGCCGATACCGAGGTAAACGCTGTTCAGGCCTCCGCTGTGCACGGAAGTGCAACCACCAGATCAGCCAAATCAACAGGCTGGATAGAATTCCTAAAATCATGTGGAGCCTTAAGATTCCCTTGAGTGATTCACCCCCGAGCTGAAACTGCCATGCCAGCAGACCCGTGACCACTGTCGGTACAGCGGAGAGCGCCGCCGCCGTCAGGTTGTAGTAAGCCGCGACTGCCAGAGTGCGGCTGTGCTGGGCGAGTGGCTTCCAGAGGGCAAGGAAGTCGAAGACCACACTGATGATCAACAACGCGATAGGGAAGTGAATCAGCACTACGTGTTGCGCGTGCTTGGCCAGCAGTGCCGATTTTATGTCGAACGGATGCAAGGGATTCTCCTACTTCACAACAACTGTGGCTGTCATCTTGGGATGGATAGAGCAAAAATAACCGTAAGTTCCAGGCTTGGTAAACGTGTAAGAAAACTTTTCATCCGTATCCATGGTCTTCGATTTGAAAACTTTGTCTGTGCTCACAACGTTGTGCGGCACATCGTCGCCGTTCGTCCAGGTGACGGTAGTTCCGGCGGTGACGGTGAGCGTTTGCGGAGTGAAGCTGAAGTTGTCAATTTTTACCTGAGTAGCAGAAGCAGATTGATTTTCAGCCGCAGCCTGCGCAGGTTGATTGCCAGGACCAGCGCTCTGTGTCTTCTGACCGCACGCCAGCAGCGTGAATGAAGTCACGACTAATGCAGTCAGTCCAAAAATTCTAAGAGTTTTCTTCACGTGTGTTTCTCCTTGAGATTTGTGTTTTAAAGAGATATGTATTTAAAAAATGGAAGGCGGACCCCAACGAGAGCCCGCCCGATTCGGGATTACCCGTTGGAGTCGTGCAACGACGAATCAATAATGGCCAGCGAGTGTTTCCCTTTGATGTAGTTCACATCGGTGATACCGAGCACATTGCGCAGTTGCTCTGCCGGCACCTTCATCGGACCAGGAGAAGGTGCTGAGCCCGGCGCGGGCTGCGGAAATGCAGTGGACATGGCGGTGTGGAAAGTGACATTACCTTCCACTTTCTGCATGGTTTGATGGATGTGGCCATTCAGGACTGTGACCGAGCCGAAGCGTTTCAAATAAGCCAGCGCCTGGGCGCTATCCTGAGTTCCCCAACCCCAGTCGGGATATACGGTCCAAAGCGGAATATGGGCAAAGACAACGATGGGTGTGCTTTTGGAAAGATGTTTTACATCGCTCTCCAGCCATTCGAGCTGCTCGGCGCCGAGAGTGCCAAGTCCGCCTGCTTTAAGGTTTTGCACATTGACCAAACCAATGAAGTGCACGCCTTTTTTGTCGAAGCTGTACCACCCTCCCCCTTTTGCATCCTTGCCATAGCGCTCCATGTATTGCTTGCCGTCGTCACCCAGAACATCGTGTTCGCCAGGAACATAAAATACGTCTTTGGCGCTGGCCGATTTCAAGATCTGATCAACGTTGTCGAATTCCTCCGGCTTGGAAAGATGGCTGATGTCGCCGGTATGCAACAGGAATGCCGGAGGGGTAGGTAACGCATTGATCTTGTCAATCGCTGCTTTCAGCGTGGCCACTACATCCGGGTTAGCGGGCTTGTTGAATCCCATGTGGCTGTCGCTGATCTGCACAAAGCTCAATTCTCCCTTGGCCATGGCGCTGGGAATTTCTGAGGGCAGACCGAGGCTGTAGGATTTCAAAACCCCGCCCTGGATAACGCAGAGGGCTCCCGTGCCCGCCCAGGCCATGCATTTCAAAAAGCCGCGGCGGTCAATTCCATCGTTGTTGTGGTCAAACAGGATTTCGTCTTTGACTTTATTAGCCATGAATCTTCTCCTCCTCTAGGTTGTGTTGGTTGATTTCAAATTGCTCATACTGATAAACCGTGCAGGCGGCGGAATATTCCCAGGGAGGCCTTTTTTATTTGTGTCGATGTACAGCGGCCTAAAAAGAGGGGCTAGATAACAGGATAAAAAAATGGGGGCGGCTAAACCGCCCCCTGAGCTATGCAGGAGAGTCTACTGAGGCCCGGCGCTGCTGATCCGGGCACCAATAGAGGTGGGGCTAACACTTACAAAACTTTGCTTGCCTCATGGCAGGGAATCCAACCCTGACTTCACAGTATTGGCGAAGTTGTAGCCGGTAGAAGCGTCCCAATTAATGGACCACGTCATCGCACCGCGAATTGTCGGATACGTTCTCGGTGGAACAAAGGAGCTGCAACTTGTCCCTCTCGCCAGGCAGTTGAGCGCGCTATTTACGACCGAAGGTACGACAAATCCGCCGCCAGCGGCATTTCCGGATGCCGGCAGGCCGAGTCCAACCTGATCTGGACGCAAGCCGTTCTGCAATTGGATTGTTGCCAGAGCGGTTTCAAAATCCTCAGTTCCTTGGGCATAGACTTTGCCGTCAAAGCCCAGCATGGTGCCGGAGTTGTAATACTGCATGTTGACAATGGTGAGAATGCTGCTGGTGTTCAATGCCAACTGGAAGTAAGCGTTCCCCGGCGACTGCATATCAATCGTCTGGGGCGCCATAGTGATGATCAAACCCGGCGACATGGAAGCAAGCTGATGCAGAGCGCTCGACATGAAGGTGGCATTCACCCCGTTCTCGAGGTCTATATCAACACCATCGAAGCCGAATCTGCTCATCAACGCATGCACACTATTGGCGAAGTTGGCCGCGCTACCGGAATCAGAGACGCTGATGGCGCCGTTTTGTCCGCCTACGGAGATGATTACTTTTTGCCCGCGTCCGTGTGCGGTGGCGATATCCGCCGTGAACTGCGCGTCGGTATAGCCTCCCAGACACGATGACAACCCGGAATCAACGCTGAAATCAACCGCCCCGGGAGTTCCCGTAGCATTGGCAAATGCCACTGCAATGATGGTGTACGTGGTAGGCACATCACTGATGCGAAGACATGTGGCGCCGTTGTTGAAATCCTGCCAGTAACCCGTGAGCAGATGTTTGGGCAGATTGCCTGGCACCGGTGTTGGCGTTGGTGTTGGCTTCGGAGTCGGTGTTGGGTTTGGCGTCGGAGTCGGAGTTGGTGTGGGTCTCGGCGTGGGGGTTGGGGTAGGAGTCGGGGTTGGTCCTCCTCCGCACGAGCCATTTGAGGCCCATGGCTGTCCGCTGCCTGCCGGGCCGTTATTGGTTGCCGGATTCTGGTTTTGCGTCCAATACGCGGCTGTGTAATTGATGCCATTCAAACTGGCGGTCATGCCGCCGGTGTAAACCTGCGAAGCACTCCAAGTGGCGAAACAACCGGGACCGGGCGCCGGAGTAGGTGTCGGCTTGGGCGTCGGCGTGGGTGTTGGTTTTGGCGTAGGAGTCGGAGCCGGTGTTGGGGTTGGCGTGGGAGTCGGTCCGCTGACTGGTTGCCAAAGTGCCGGGACGTTCGGAGGCTCCCAGCCCACCAGCGAGGTGTGGGCCTGAAGGCATTTGTATTCCACACCGTTAAACATCACCAGAGCGCCGATAGCATACGGCGTATTGGGTTGCCAATTAGGAACCTGAGCTGAAGCTGTCACAGGGAGGAGCAATAGCGCCAGTAGACAAAGGCTTACTACAACCAGGGAAATCCGCCTCATGAGAAGTTCTCCTTTTTATATAAGGGCTCTGCAGCCTTGCTGCTGCGCTCGAAAGAACTGGCGCGGAGATACACGGTAAATCTTGCGGTTCCCGTGTGCTATAGAGCTTTATTGCTGCTTTATATACTTATATTCTAGTAAATTGGCTACCACGCCTTCTTGCCTGAGGGACTGCACTATAGCACTTTGTGAACCTGATGTAAACAGATTTTGAGAATTGTTGGGAATGCGGTTAGAAGGGTGTAATCACCAAAAAACAAAGAGCATAGAGTTTGCACTCTATGCTCTCAGGCTTTGTATCCTGCCCCGGATACTCGCCAGTTGAAACTAGTTTTTGCTAACGCGGGCATGCTGAACGTGCAGGATTTACCAAATAGCGAGCAATAATTTAGTGCTGCATAGCTTGCGGCACCGGGGGCGGTCCGCAGGTAGCACTGTTGTTGTGCCCTGTAGGATCAATCCACAGTATGCCCTCTTCAGAGGCGCAGAAGGAATTGTTGCCGGTAACGCCGACTATGGCTGGATAGTTGCCTACGCTGAATTTCGATTTGTCGCCCGCTGCGCCATACAAATAGCCGTCCTTGGGTTGGGTCGAGGAATTAGCAAGTCCTTGATCAATCAGGCAGGCCGACGTTGAACTCGGCGTAATGCAAGATGATCCTCCAAGTGCTGCCAGGGTGTTGGCATAGCCAATTGACGGATAAGCAATTTGATACTGGAACTGGGCAAGAACCAGGTTTCGTGTTCCTGCTGCTGCTGACGCCTCATTGGCGGAAATGCGGGCGCGCATCATATTGGGAATTGCGATGGCCGCGATGAGCAGGATAATCCCAACCACAATCAGCAGTTCGATTAACGAAAATCCTTTTTGTCTGCGCATTGGTTTTCTCTGACTTTCATGAACCAACTCATGTAAACATCTCCTGGGGGAGGGACATTTGTACTGGGGGGGCCTGTTTCACTTGATTTTCAAGTCTAAGTATTCCTTTTCAGCAAGCGGCTGACAAGAGTACTGTGGTTACGTTACCTAGGTCACAATTTCATTTTGGTACTTTCCCGATTTAGAACAGATTTGCTTTGAATCGCAGTGAGCAGCAGATTAGCTCGGTGGCATCGGTTTCACAGGGTTGGTTGTGGAAAGTGGGCACGATCAACGGACAGGAATTTGCTGCTCCACCCGAAGCAGTAACTCGGTATATACAAGAGCTAAAAGCCTGAGCCTCAACCCGAGCTCTGACACCTGAGAACTATCTTAAGTGGTATTGTGAATTGAGGCGATTTTTCAGATGAAAGCTCTTGTCAAAAGCCGCGATGCTCGCGGTCTGTGGCTGGAAGATGTTCCCGAGCCCCAGGTGGGCATCAATGACGTCAAGATCCGCGTGCTGCTTACCGGTATTTGCGGCACCGACCTGCACATCTACGAATGGGATGAGTGGGCGCGCTCGACGATCCCTGTGCCGCTGGTCATTGGCCACGAGTTTGTGGGCGAGATCGTAGAGGTAGGCTCGAATGTTACTGATTACTATCCTGGAGACATTGTCAGCGGTGAGGGCCACGTCATTTGCGGACGCTGTCGCAACTGTCTGGCTGGCCGACGGCATCTTTGTGCATACACCCAAGGAGTAGGCGTAAACCGCCCGGGCGCCTTCGCCGAATTCATCGTCGTGCCCATGATGAACGTGTGGAAGCACGTGCAGCCGGTTCCTCTTGAGGTTGCAGCCATCTTTGATCCGTTTGGCAATGCGGTGCATACCGCGCTCTCGTTTCCCGTGCTTGGCGAGGACGTGCTGGTTACCGGAGCAGGTCCTATTGGCATCATGGCGGGAGCGGTCGCGCAGTTTGCCGGCGCACGCCACGTGGTGATTACCGATGTGAATCCTTATCGGCTTGAACTCGCTAAGAAAGCGGGAATTCCTGTGACCGTGGACGCGAAGAGTACTCGCGTCAAAGAAATCCAGCAGCAGCTTGGCATGAAAGAGGGCTTCGATGTGGGTCTGGAAATGTCCGGCTCACCGGATGCCTTTCGCGAGATGTTGGAGAACATGTGCCACGGAGGCAAGATTGCCATGCTCGGCATTCCCGCCTCGCCCATTAGCATCAACTGGAAGCATGTGATCTTCAATATGCTGACCATCAAAGGCATCTACGGTCGCGAGATGTTTGAAACCTGGTACAAGATGAGTGTCATGCTGGAGTCAGGCTTGGATATCTCTCCGGTCATCACCCATCGCTTCGCCTGGCGTGACTATGAACAGGGCTTTGACGTCATGCGCTCAGGTAATTCGGGCAAGGTGATCCTGGATTGGCGATGAAGTGAGGAAGTGCGCCGTTTCCTGATGACCATGCTGTATGTCCCTGTCATGTTGAGCGGAGCGCCACGATTTCATAGACAGCTAAGAGGATCCGAAGCGCGGAGTCGAAACACCCCGAGAGTGTTTCGATATACATACCGCATCAGTGAATTTTCTCGATGCTGTAGCGGGTGAACAACTGGACGCGGCGATTTGCAAGCACTACGGGACACAGCCTTGTGAGAATTCCCTGGTACAGCATTGATTGCATATGCATTCTCGGGGTGTTTCGACTCCGCGCCGATCAGCATCGAAGGTATAGATTTTTTCCCGGCGCTCCGCTCAACATGACAGTAAGAAACAGTTTGGCAAACACCCGCCGCGTTTGTCCCGTCTATTCGCTAAAATGAGCCGTTGCGCTCAGCGGCGTCTCCTTTGACGATGTGCCCACAAATATCCTGTAATCCCCTGGCACGAGCTCCCATGCGTTCTTGTCTGCGTTGAAGATCGAAAGGTAAAGGGGATCGAGTGTCAAAGAAACCGTCTTTGATTCACCGGCGGCGAGTTGTACTCGTTCCCACGCCACCAGGCGCTTGAAGGGCTCGCTAGCGGCGGAAGGAAAGAACGCGTAGACCTGTGCTACTTCGGTTCCCGCGCGCTGGCCCGTATTCTTTACGCTGAAACTTATTGACCGTTGCTTTCCGTCGGTCTTGAGATCGGAATATTGATATGAGGTATAAGAGAGTCCAAAGCCGAAGGGGAACAGCGGTTGTTTGTTTTCAGCTTCAAACCATTTATAGCCAACTTTAACGCCTTCGGTATAGTTCACATCGAATGGTTTCTTCCCCATGCCGATGCCCACAATCTGAGGATGCGGCAGGTCAGCTTCACTTTTGGCGAAGGTAATGGGGAGTTTGGCCGACGGATTGATATCGCCAAACAATATATTCGTGATCGCCTGTGCACCTGCGATGCCGGGATACCACGCGGCCACGACACCCTTGACTTGATCGAGCCACGGCATAGAGACCGGCCCACCGGTTTCCAGCACCACAATCGTATGCGGATTCGCTGCCGCCACCGCGCTCACCAGTGCATCCTGGTTCTCGGGCAGGGCAAGCGTTGCCGCGTCATGGGCTTCGCGCATGGGTTGATTGACAAAGACAATCGCAACTTGGGAGGCTTTCGCGAGGCTAGCCGCCGCGTCTACATCTTTCCCATCCTTATATTCCACCCTGGTTTCCGGAGCTTTGGCGCGAATGTACTTTAAAGGAGAGGAAGGGAAGTAAACCGGCGGGCCTCCCCACTCGGAGGTGCCGGGCCTCGGATCAACGGCGTTGCCGCCGGGTGGATCTACTTGCGCGGAGCCTCCGCCAGAGAGGACGCCAACATCTGCGTGCGATCCAATCACGGCGATAGATTGAGTGTGGGTTGCGCTCAATGGCAATTCATTCTCTGCATTCTTCAGCAACACAATGCACTCTTCCGCAATATGTTGAGCATCTTCCAATCCGCGAAAAGGATCTACGACGCGCCGTACCGGCGGATTATCGATCACGCCCACTGCGAACATGCTGCGCAGAATGCGATGCACCATGTCGTTCAGGCGTGCCACGGGAACCCCACCGTTCTCGACAGCCTTTTTTAGTCGGGCGCCGAAGTAGATATCTTCGGGGTTCTCCTGGTCAAGGCCGTTCAGCGCAGCTTTGACCGTGGAATGTGTGCCGCCCCAATCCGATAGCACCCAGCCCTTGAATCCGAAGTCTTTCTTCAGCACTTGATTCAGCGTGTAGTCGTTCTCACAGGAGTAGTCACCGTTGATCTTGTTATATGCACACATGACGCCGGCGGGCTGCGCGATGCCCAAGGCGATCTGGAAGGCCAGCAGATCGGTTTCGCGCATAGCGCGTCGGTCAACAACTGCGTTCAGGATGTCGCGGCCGGTTTCCTGGTCATTGAGCGCGTAATGTTTGATGTCGCCCATGACCTGCTGCGCCTGAACGCCTTTCATCACCTGGCCGACCATGGTCCCGGCCAGAATTGGGTCTTCACCGGCGTATTCGAAGTTGCGTCCGTTGCGCGGCTCGCGGGCAAGATCCACGCCGCCGCCAATGGACATGTTGTAACCCTGATCGCGCAGCTCTCTGCCGATAACTGAACCATAGAGAAAGGCGCCCTGAGGATCCCAACTCGCGGCTGCGCCCAGCACAGAGGGCAGAAGCGTGGAGTAACGGCTCTGTAGAGCACCCAGCCTGGCGCCCACGGCCGAATCGGCCATGTTGATATCGGGAATGCCGAGGCGATCAATGCCAGCAATGAATCCCGCGCCCAGATTAGATCTAGGTGGCACGGGAGAGCCTTCCTTCAAGACGCCCCATCCGGTGCCGTGTACCAGTTGAATCTTTTCATCGAGCGTCATCTGCTCGATCACTAAATCTGCCCGCTGGTCGGGGGAGAGATTTCTATTCATCCACGGGGCTGTCGTCTTCGATTGATCGGTCTTTGCCTGCCCCGAGACCTGTGCTGTTGCCGCGATCATCAGCACTGCGAAAATGCTGCTTATCAATAGACGCCTGCTCAGCTTGCGAAGCCCCATAGTCCTCCATTTTTGTTAATGCAGAATCGATATTCTACTCGACATCCGCTAAATGCGCGAGACGGCGTCGAAGATAGGCTTCCTCGACCCGGTTTGTGACCAGGGCAATCGCTTTTTCATAGGCATCCATTGCTTCCTGCCTGCGGCGTAATCGGCGGAGCAGGTCCGCGCGCGCGGCGTGAAACAGATAGTACTTATCAAGCTCGCCCCACGCTCCCAACTGATCAATGAGGGCCAGGCCTCTTTCAAACCCGGCGCTCATCGCGACTGCGACGGCATGGTTAAGCGCCACAACCGGGGTGGGAAAGATTCGCAGCAGCTCCTGGTACAGCGCGGCGATTTGAGCCCAGTCGGTTTCTGCCGCGGTTTTCGCTTGAGCGTGCACGGCTGCGATGGCCGCCTGCAATTGATAGGTGCTAATCTTCTGCATGCGCAGCGCCCGCTCCACCAATTCCAGCCCTTCCCGGATTTGCTCGCTGTGCCAGCGTGAACGGTCCTGATCTTCAAGCGGTACCAGCTCTCCCTTTGCGTTGATGCGTGAATCGCGGCGCGAATCCTGAAGCAGCATCAGCGCCAGCAGGCCGACATTTTCCGCCTCGTTGGGCAATAGCTCCCAAAGGGTCCGGCCCAGGCGGATCGCTTCCGCACACAGCTCTTTGCGGATGAGGCTTTCACCCCCGGTTGCGGCGTATCCTTCATTGAATACCAGATAGATGACGGCTTGCACCGATGCCAGCCGTTCAGCCAGCACGTGAATCGGCGGGATCTCGTAGGGAATGCCGGCATCGCGAATTTTTGCTTTGGCCCTGACCAGACGTTGCGCAAGCGTCGGCTCGGGAAGCAGAAAGGCCCGGGCGATTTCTGTCGTGGTCAGGCCGCCAAGGGTCCTCAAAGTGAGGGCGACCTGAGCTTCAAGATTGAGTGCCGGGTGGCAGCAGGTGAAGATGAGACGAAGGCGATCATCAGGATATTTCATCGAGACTTCGTCAGATGATTCATGCTCTCGGCGCTGCGAGAGTTCGGTCTCATACAAGATTGAATCCTGCTTTTCAAGTCGAGTGTTCTCCCTTCGCACAGAGTCAATGAGTTTGCGGTGCGCCACCGCGGTGATCCAGGCGCCAGGATTGTTGGGGATACCTTTTTCCGGCCAAGTGGCCAGGGCTGAAGTGAAGGCTTCCTGCATGGCCTCTTCGGCCCGGTCAAAAGAGCCGGAGAGCCGGATCAACGTGGCGATGATCCGGCCCGATTCCTCTCGAAAGACCGACTCGACCGAAGTTCTCGCGTCAGCCATTCACGCGTCAACCATTGACCGTGGTTGCATACTGGCCGTTCGCAGGCTGCTCTGACCGAACTGGGATATCCCGGATGGGGCGGATCTCGATGCACGCTTGTCCACCCGAACATCTTAGCGGGATCTTCGATGCCCAGCCGATAACTTCATCCAGGTCCTTGCAGTCCAGAATGTAGTATCCGGCGAGCTGTTCCTTGGTTTCGGCGAAGGGACCATCCACGGTGATTACCTTGCCGTCTTGCACGCGGATGGTTGTGGCCGTACTGGTGGGTTGCAATGGTTCTGCGCCCCTGAAGATGCCAAGTTTCTTGGTCTCATCCATCACCGCCCAGTGGCCGGCCATGGACTTTGCTGACTCCTCGGGCGACGGAGGCCCTTCCTGTTCCTTTTGGTAAATCAGTAGCATGTAACGCATATCGATCTCCTGAATTTCCTGTGTGAATCGGCTGTTTGAGTGATGTTAAAGGAAGGGAGTCTTCCCGCTTCCTTACCGGGCAACGCAAGTCTGCGGCACTGCGATACTACGATATTCCGATAATACCGCGGCAGTTATTACTTTGTGGCGAGAGCTGCAGTCCTTTTTTCCATCTCCGCAGGAGTGACGTCTTCTATGTGTGTTGCCAGCATCCATTTGTGTCCAAATGGGTCTGTCAGTTTGCCAAAACGGTCTCCCCAGAACATATCTTGCACCGGCATGGTTTCTTTTGCACCCGCTTTGACGGCCTGTTTGAATGTAGCGTCAACATCCTCAATATATAAGAAGACGCTGGCGGGCGTACCGTTCAATGCCTGTGGGGATTGCGTCCCAGTGGCGGCAGATTCGTCTGCCAGCATGATGTTGGAATCTCCAATCCTGATTTCCGCATGCATGATTTTGCCGTCTGGTCCAGGCATCTGGTAGAGCTCCTTGGCGCCGAAGGCCCGTTTGTAGAATTCGATGGCCGAGGCTGCGCCCCGGATTGTCAGATAGGGTGTCGCTGTGTGATAGCCATCGGGAACCGGTTTGACTTTGTTCTTCATTGCAATCTCCTTAAATTTTTAATTGCCCTTTTTTAGCCGGGCATACGTACGACGTTCGGTCTGCGGGAAATCGACAACACCAGAAAATTTTTGAGATTGCGATTTTACGGAAAAGGCATCTGAAACGAGTTCACACAAGAGGAATGTGTAATGAGCATACGATATTTGTTTTCAATGACTTACAGCTAAATATCAATGCAGGTCTTTACAGTGGGCGGCCACCAGGGTCATATCGTCTGACTGCTCTTGTGTGAAATTTTCTACGTTCGCGACGATCTCCTGAAGCAGGCCGGAAACCGGCAAATGTCCTTTTTTGTGCACCAGGCGCGAGAGCCGCTCATGGCCGAACTCCGTGCCATCTTCGCTCAACGCTTCTGTGATGCCATCGGTATACAGCAAGAGCGTATCGCCTGGTCGAAGCTGGACTTCTGCGCTTGAGCAGTCCAGGTCTTCAAAGAGTCCGAGCACAGTAGACGTGGATTCGAGGTGCGTGACCGTACTATCGGAGTGGATAATCAGGGGCCCGGGATGACCGCAATTCACGTAGCGCAATCTGCTGGTGGTGTCATCGTATTCAGCGAAAAACAGACTGGCATAACTTTCCGGCGCCGAACTTTCATAGAACACCCGGTTTACCGCCCTGAGGAGGCGTTCGCCAGCGTTAGCAGTATTAAAGTTATAAGACGCGTACTGGCTGCGAATGCTGGCCTGCAAGCTTGCCATCAGCAATCCGGCCGCGAGTCCTTTTCCCGCAACATCGCTCACCAGCATTCCCAGACGATTTTGGCCAAGATCCAGAAAATCAAAATAATCTCCGCCTACCTGGGCTGCGGGTATCGAGACTCCGGCATAGGTGAGCGTTTCGAGCACCGGCAATCTTCGGGGAAAGAGCCTGGCCTGGGCTTGTTTTGCGAGTTCGAGATCATGGCGCGTTCTTCGTTCTGCCTGCAACACTCTAGCGATCCAGCCTGATTCCGTGAGATCAAGCTGCGGTGCTTCCATCCCGAAAACTGCGTCAACTCTGAGTTCTTGCATCGCCGGCCTCCTTGAATCTTTGTGCCTCACTTGTACGACGCTTCAAGGGAAAGGAATTCGACATCGAAAAGAGACTTGCTTGAATTTATTTTGGCGTTGACTGCTGGCCAGCGCTTGTTACCTCGCGAGTTACCCTTGCCGGCCGGTCAGGTGACGGAGATAGGGGGACTTGCTGGTAGTAGGCAAAGTGCCCGCGAGAGCCACGGGAGCCCCGTCATTATTGAGGAAAATCACTCCAGGGTGGGGGGACCAGCTGAGCAGTCCAACTATTGTCGTAGATGCAAACAGCGGGGCTCACGAAATTAGGGCCGTTTAGCCCTTTCTGTGCACCAAGAACCGCGCCAAAAACGCAGGATCCTTTGCGCTAAAGAATGGCGCTACGAGTTGTCAAAGGGCTTAAGGGCACAAAAAGGCCCCCTGGCATTCTGGAATGCCAGATAAATGATGAACCATAATTGTGAGGAAGTCAGCATTTTAGTACCAGAGTGATATCACAAAGCGGGGGCTAAAGCCCGTATTCTTTTGTGATCCTTAACGCACGGCTGAAGCCGTGCTCTTCCACGGTAGTGCAAACATCGTCGTGGCGTCGATGAAATCCCATGCCCTGATAAACGCCGAAGCAGAAAGTTTCGGCACAAAAGGGATTCCTCCACTGCGTGTTCGGAATGACAAGAACGCGGACTTTTTCCGCAAGCCCGGAAAGCTTGCCGTCCAGATCGATGACGCAGCTCTAGCTCACGCGGCTTTTGCGTCCGTAGCTGAGTTCTGCGCCGCCGGAGAGTATGTGATCCACGCCGGTGGTAAAGGTGGCGTCAGCGGCGAGGAACAGACACAGCTTGCCGGTTTCTTCTATGGTTCCCATGCGTCCGAGGAGTTGGGCGGCGTCGCCATCGGCGCGGCACTTTGCCGGATCAGGAGCGGCATCAATCGCCTCCTGCCACAGCGGGGTATAGACGTTGCCGGGCGAGACGGAGTTGACGCGCACACCATGGACTGCTTCATCGATAGCTAATGCCTTGGTAAGGGAAGTGATGCCGCCCTTGGTGGCCACGTAGGTGGTAGCGCCGGGCTGTCCCATGACGGCAACCAGACTCGACATATTAATGATGTTGCCCTTGGTTTTGCGCAAATGAGGCAGGGCGAACTTGCAGGCGGCGAAGATGCTCACCAGGTTCAGGTCGAGCAGACTGCGGAAATCCTCTACGCTGAAATCGTCAATATACTTATGTGGAGGATGCCAGCCGGCATTGTTGATCAGGCAGTCGAGCCGGCCATATTTTGCTATGGTGGCGTCAACCGTGTTCTTGATCTGATCAAACTTGGAAACGTCACAGGGAATAAAATACGCCTCGCCGGGTCCCTTCTTGTTGACTTCCGCTTCCATGGCCTTGCCGGCATCTTTGCCGCGCGAGCAGAACACGACCTTCGATCCTGCTTCTACGAATACACGAACACAGCCTTCCCCAATTCCTTTGCTGCCACCCGTAATCAAAACAACTTTATCTTTATAGTTCATTCAAAATTCCTACGAGTTCAATCAAAATTATCGAGCGAGCCAGTCTATAGACTGCCACGATGGATGTAAAGGGGATGAGTTACCTCATCCCTTGCGAGTAAACCGGGTTGTATACGCGTACCTGTAACCGGCGAAAGGCCCGATGCACGCAATCTTCGCGGGGATTGCCAATCTATGAGTGAGTTTTTCTAAATTAATCGTATAGAAAGTTTGAGTTGACTCTCCAGGGCCAGTCGCGCAAAGTTGGCGCCCAGTCAAGACGATGTGTATCACGCTCGATGATGGCCAGCATCGAGGTGAAACGCAAACCTTCCACACAGACCCTACCTAATACCTTCGAAAGGAGATCTAAATGTCTACTCATCACAAATTCAACGCTGCCTCAATCAACATTCTCGTGGTCCGCACGCCGTTGTGGATCATCCTCAGCCTGGCATTGCTTGCCTTGCCGATTTCCTCATTCGCACAAGCAACGCCCAACCAGGACTGCACGCTCATCGTGCCACATAACCCGCTATCGGCCGCCGGACTTGCGACGCCGTATCAGCTTACGGCCACAAATCCTGCGAGCGGTCCGTGTAATGAACTCGATCCCAATCAATCGGCGTTTGTTCAGGGCGCGGTCATTGACGTCGACACCGGCCAGATTTCGATTTATAACCCCCTGGTCGTGAACGCCGGCGTCGCGCCTGCTATCGCTCCGACTCCGCCGGCCCTACCAGCTCACCGCCTCGTGGCGCTCTGGTTCGGATACAACGCCAACAACCTGACGCTCGTAGGGGCGGACGGAGGGGCGGCTGGTGTCGAGGATTTGAATGACGCCCATTGCGTGCAGCACCTGGGACAGTTCGCGTATTGCAACGCGGTGGCTTTCTTTGAAGAAGCTCACGATCAGATCGATATGGGCAATCTGCACGTTCCGAGGCCAGGGACCTCTCCGATGGACGGTCTACCGTGTCCGACCGTGCGTAGCGCCGTGCATGTTGATCAAGATCAAAGCGACAACACGACCACGACGTATTTGTTTGCCAACGGTTCGACCGCGCAGAATACCGCAGCCAATCGTGCAGTGCTTGCAATTCCACCTGCGGGTGCAGGTGGACATGGTAACCCCAGTGACAACCGTCTCCTGGACGTGTTCATCGATGGGGCGCTTGGGTGCACGCCCTACAAGGCGCCCGATCTGGCTGATGCGGGGAATTTGGTGCCGGCTTTGCCGCTCAATGAACTGGTGGCAAAGCTCTACCAACATGAGCAAGGTCCCGTATTGGATATTCCTCTGGGCGATCCCTTTGCCTTCGAACCCCCAATCACCGGAGTTCCAAACCTCGCCCAGGTGAATCGGTATCGCGCAGGCGTTGACCAGGCACTGGCCGATACCCCCGACGACGCCAGCACGAAGACATACTGCCAGAACATGATCGCAGCCGCCACCCAGAAGATGCACATAGACGAGCCGTTCCTGCGGGCCTTTCGACCGGCGGTCCCGGCCTTGGCCAATAACCTGTTCACGTTCATGGCGGGACGCTATGTGGCAAGCTATCAGATTCTGGGTTGCCAAGCCTTGACGGGCATACCGGTGAATATCACGCTCACCACGGATGCGACTGGCAGGGTGATCGATGCCGTGATCCACTGAGTCAGACCGCTGCGAGAGGGGGCCGCACACCCTTTTTCGCAGATCTGTGTAACTAAGCGCCAGCATGACGCGTACTATTCCGGCTTTCGTGACAATGAGCCGCATCGGCCAAAGCTAGGGTCAAAAAAGCAGTGGACTTTATCAACGTTTGGATCGTTTCGGCTCGGGTCCGGTTGATTGACGCGGATGTTCCAATCATCTTTCACGGCTTGAATCTGGCTAGGATTCATGGCCCAGGAAAGAGGCGGGTCAATGGCTTTGTCCCTTTCATTCCCCTGGAAGCCGCCAAATTCGAAGGTAGCGAAGTGGATTTTCGCCTGCGGAGTCTCTGCTTCCGCCGGCTCCCAACGGCGAGCGAACATGGTGAGCGCGTCACGGTCGCGAACCAGTTGAGCAGTGGTGCGCACGGAGAGCAGTCCCTTGACGGGCGCGTAGAGTTGGAAAGCCCATCCTTTTTTTGTTGGCTTGGCTTCTTTATCCGCAGGGAAGGAACGGATCTGCAACACCAGAGTTTTTGGAGGGGCGTACTTTTGACATTCTTGTTTTTGTTTTGCATCGTTGCCGGCTTTTTCTTCGCATTGGGACCGCATGGACTGCAACTCGCCAAGGCCCTGTTCCAGCCATGCGATCAGGTTCGAGACCCCGTAGTTGTCATAGTAGCCGCCGTCAATCATATGAAAGCCATCCAAATCTTGCGTGTCAGGCCGGGCGGCAGGTGTCACATAGGGGAACGTGGAAGCAAGACGCACCGCGGTGACCACGTGCAGGTCCTCGTTAGGATAGACGTCGTAAAAGTTCCGGCGACGTGGCGTGATCTCGTTGCCCGTCTGCGGGTCAATCTCTTTTTCCCAAGCAGTCGTGGAAAACGCCAGTGGCTCTCCGGTCTCGGTGATCGTGGAGTTGAAGATTGTTGCCGGACGCCAGCCTTCTTTGACGCCGTCGCGCCACTGGGAAAGCGAGGCATTAACGTTAGCGCGGTTGCCCCACGTCTCCTCCAAGACATAACCGCGATCATCCAGCCTATCGCTGCTATAGAAGAAGATGCGGGGGATATCGTGGTAGACCAGCGCCCAGGCCACATCATCAAGGCTCGATTGCGATGCCAAATCGGTCAGGCCGGATAGCTGGCCGGCGTGAAAGTGCTGCTGAGGATTTGGATCATAAAGGTTCAGATAAAACATCGAACCGGTTGCTCCGCCCGAAACCGCGCTGATGAGAGTAACGTTGTCAGAAAAACTCTTTCCCGGAAACCATTGTTGATATTGTTCCTCCAGACCGGCCAGCACCTGGGTAGTCCACGCAGCCGCCTGGATGCCTCCTCCGGCAGTTGCGATGACCACGATGGGTTTGCCGGCGCGGGCTTGCAACACCTTTCCTGGAGTCGCGGCTGCTGTGATGTTTGCTGTTAGCGGCTGGACCGGGAAGTAGTGATCAGAGCTGCGCATGTTTCCCGAGATAAGAGCGAATAACGCCAAGGGAATCAGGACAGGAATGCGAAAGCGATCCAGGAAGAACGCCAGAAAAGCCAGCACCCAGTTGGCATTCATCAAGAGAATCAGCACAAAGGTCAAGGCTGTAACCCCTGACGCTACACCTAGAGATCGGGAATGCCACCAGTCAACGAAGAAGTAGAGCGCCAGCGTTGCCAGGCCAAAAAGAAACGCCAGCCAGTGGCCGCTCCACACGAATCCGTCAGAAGCGAGGTATCCTTCCCATAGACCGCCCGGCAGGTTCTTACGAATCCAGATGCCAGGTCCCAGTCCTTTGGGCAGAACGTGATGATTATCAGCCCAAACCAGCCAGTTCCGCATGAACTGTGGGCATGGAAAAGTGAGCGCTGAACCCTGGGTGTGAGGCGGGGCCAGCACAACCGCAACCCAGATGGCGGCAAAGGCCAGGATGTATGAACAGAGCGCGGCAGCCGCTATCGCCAACACACACTCCATGCAGACTCCCTGGTTCGGACGGAAATCTTCGTGCTGGGTAAATTGACCAAAGATGGTTGGCAGCGCCAATATCAGGATGCTGAAAAAAGACCAGCCTTTCAGATCGGCGGCGGTCATCCAGGAAGGGACGTGGAAGCGGTCTCCACTGTTGAGCAGAACGATGCGGCTTGTGAGCAGGAGGTTCCACGCCAGCACCAGCGCAGCCATGGTTGACCAGAACGTAGGCCACTGCCACAGGCCGGCGCGGTCCATCCAGAATAGATTCTGGAAGAGCGCGCGCAAGGGCGAACAGGGCAGCAGGGCCGCAAACGGAAAAATAAACACGATTGCACCGATCACGATGGGCACGCGCAACAGATAGGCATACCGGGCGAGGTACAAAAACTTAGTGAGCAGACTGGCCAGGAATGTCAGCAGGGTTAGTATTTTCGGGCGAGGAGGGTCCTCTGGATCTGTCATATCAGCGGCCATGGGCTTGCTCCAATCAGCGGGAATCTTAATTTAAAAGATTTAGACTGCAAGATACTCGCAATTCTCACTCAAGACAAACGAATTTCCAGTTGTTTCCCCGCCTCGCTGTTCCAATTTCGCCGCTTCTCTGTGCCAAAATGAAACAGCATGCCGATTTGGTTTTCGTTACCGAGCGCCCGGCAACGATTGGCATTTAGCGTGCCAAAGCTGCTTTTTCGGCGCCGTCCTTAGCTTTCAATAAGTTACCCGCGCATGAAACATTTCTCCATTTTTCGTCATATATGGAGTTAGAAAAAAATCATTAAGAGTTAGAGAAAAAATCAAAACTGTACATTCAGAAACAGCAATGGGTGTTAGAATGAAGCGCTTAACTCCCAACAAGATTTCGCAAAAATTACGGGTAGGGTCGTTCCTTACTGTTGCCTGCGATTGCGTATCGGCACCAGTGCAGAAACGAAAAGCAGTTTTGTTGTTCAACTAGAACGCTTACATTCACGCGGTCTTGCTTCATGGATTTGCTGCAGTTGTATGGCCTACAAAGCTGGAGTTGAATTTGCGAATTGATAGAAAACTGCTGCTGGTGTCGCTCTGTGCGGTCCTGCTCGGGATGCCTGCGCAAGCGCAAACCGCGCTGCGCAAAATTGGAGAGATGGACCTAACGTTGCTGGGACTGACGGCCACGGTAGACAATCCTGCTCCCGTGGTTCCCAAGAACACACCTTCCGGCATTCGAGTCATCTTCAAGGCCGGTACGACTCAGCTCTCCGATGCCGACGTCGCGCGCTTTCTGGGAGGAAGTTTTCAGGTACAAGCGGAACTTTCGGGGCCGGGGATTCAGACGGTAACCCTGCCTCTCGCCGATGCTCCGCAAGTAAGCAGTCCAACAATTTTGCCAATTCCAGAAATTCCCGCATCGGGCGACTATACCCTGAGCAATCTCCGGATCGTGGTCAACAAGAGTGCGGTGCTCGATGTTTCTCCGCAGAATGTTCCGCTTAAAGTCATAGAGCAGGTGCTGGTGACCTCGGTCACCACCACGCCGCTGACTCTCGATCAGATCAAGGCCAAGGGCATTGTTCTCGACAGCAATTCTTATATTGGCTTCCAATTTACCTTGGGTCTGGCGCTGCAATCGCAGCAGGTGACTTTGAGTTTCCCGGTGGTATTTGACCGGCATGGCGTGCCCATTCCGCAGCCCATCCTACCTCCGGCAACTCCATCGGTCACGGGAGTTGCTTTACCGCCTTTGCCCAGCATCTATCCGCTGCTGCTCACCATAGGCGGTGATGGTGGCGGATCGGCGCCGCCGCAATTCGATGACGGCAACGGCCACATGGTGCCGATACAGATTCCCAGCGTCCTGGTCATTCCCGGCAACGTGGGATATCTGAAGCAGTTTTTCTCGGCAAAGCTTTACGTCGCCGATGGCGCGCCCGTGGGCTCGAGTCTCGCCGTTCAGGATATAACCGGAACCATCAATCTCCCGCCAGGAGCCGATGGGGTTCCCAATACGAGTGACGATCCGCTTTCACTGCCCGCGACCAAAGATGGTCCACAGAATTTCACCAAGCCCGTTTTGGGATTAGGTTCTGATGGACAGCCCAGTGTCCCAGTTCTCAACCCGGGCGATCAGGGGCAGCAGGAATGGATCTTGCGCGGTGAAAAAGAAGGATACTCACCCATCAGCTTCAACATCGCAGCTACGCTGAACGGGTTGGTGACCGGTCCGGTCAAGATCACGGGAATAGCCAAAGGCGGCGTGCTGGTCAGGAATCCTTACTTTGATGTGACTTTCACCGTGCCCGCCACGGTGCGCAAGGCCGAGCCGTTCAAGCTTTTCCTGACGCTCACCAACATTGGGAAGGGAACGGGCAACAACGTAAATGTGACTCTCGATGCGGCGCAGATGAGTGGCGCCCATTTGGCGCCAGGGGCTAATCAGACCCAAACTATTCCTACAATTCTTCCCAGCGATGCGAAAACTCTGGAATTTGATTTCGTCTCCGACAAGACCGGCCAAGTCATCGCCAGCTATCTGCACTTCGATACCGGCGACGGCAGCACCGGAGAGGTTCGTTTCACACTGGGCGTTGGAGAGCGCGGTATCCCGCTCTCGCCCGATACGCTATCGTTGCCCACCGCGGTGGATAATCTGCCGCAATCCGTGGTTGACGCCGCCATGCGCGTCCTCGGACAGGCCTGGAGCATTGCCAATGCTCCCGCCGGCGCTCTGCCGCAAGGCGTAATTCGAACTGACAGAAACGCAGTGACGCAAAAAGCGCTGGCGCTGGCAGAAGCCGGCTTGCGTGTAGGCCTCGGACAACCACTTAATTCCGCGCTGCGCGATCTGGGACTTGATTTCTACGGAGGCTCTCCGGTTGATCCAGGCTTTGATCAACTGATGCGTACCACTAATGCTGGTCATGACTTTGCCGCTGCGCTGGGTGCGGCTTTGGCGCAGCCGGCTTCCGATTCAGGTGGCCCGCTGGCTTACGAGCGTCAAATCGCGCAATTGGCGGCTTCAGGACCGGACTTCATCTCCTTTGCGGTCGCAAACGGGAGCAGCGCAGCTCCGGTGGATGTTGTTCTCTCCGACAGCAATGGCAAGGTGACCGATTTCAATGCGCAGCCGCCGCGCGCGGATGTGGTATCGGCAGTCATGGTGCCTTTAGGCAACAGCCAGGCTTCGCCCGTGCTGGGACTGATTACCAATCCCACGGCTTCACCGTATTCGCTTGTGCTCAGTGGCTCTGCTGCCGGGTCAGTGGATGTTTCCGTCACCCTGCCACGCGGAGACGGAACCTTCGTGCGCGGACAAATCACCGGCGTGCCGGTTACAGCGGGTGGGAGATCGAGCCTTACCCTGGACCTCTCGCAGCCGAGTAATCTCGTGCTCAAGGAAGACACGAAAGGCACCGGTATTTATGACGTGCAGCAAAACTTGAGCGAAGAAACCCTGTCGCCGCAAGGGCCGCAGTTTGTCTCGGCCAACATGATTGGTCCTGAGACCCTGGCCGGCGCTACTCCCTTCGGCTTCCAGGCAGCGCTGCTGTTTGACCGTCCGGTTTCAAGTGATAGCGCGGCCGACGCTACGCACTACCAGGTTCCGTCGAATGCAATTCAGGCAGCTAAGAGCTACCTCTCCGGACGCCTGGTCATCGTGAATTTGCAGCAGCCCGAAGGCCGCTTCGTGCCTACCGCTGTGAACGTGAGCGGCGTTACCGATTTCCGTGGCGTCTCCGGTCCTGGCGGCACGCAGCCGATTGGATCGAAGATTACCGATACCGGCGCGGTGGTGTCTGGCCAGATTCTGAATGCCGATGGCACGCCTAACTCCTCGGCGGTGATTACATACGAGAACAACGGAGACTTCACCTGCAAAGAGCCTGCAGTCGTGGGAATGGCGTCACTGCCGGTGGGTGGCGATGGCCGCTTCCAGTTCCGCTATGTAAGGCAAGACAACTGCGGCGGGCCATTCACCCTGGCGACGACCGATCCCAACACCGGCGCATTGCGCCAGGTTACAGGAAACGTTCGCGCCGATGGCCAGCAGATCGTCCTGAACATTCAGTTGTTCGGCCGCGGCTCGGTCGGCGGAACTGTGACCGACCTGACTAAGGCAGTCGTGCCGGGCGCGCAGGTGACCGTAATAAGCCAGACGGATCCCCAGATTGGCGCAACCACAACCACGGACGGCAACGGAAAATATCTCGTTAGTGGAATTACCGTTGGACCAGTTTCTGTAACCGCCGCAAACAGCACCAGTTTGGGAACAAGTGCGGGCAATATCCAGCGCGCCGGCACCACCGCGACGGTCAACGTCGTTCTCGATGGCGGTTCGGTCAGCGCTACTGGAACCGTCTCAAAGCTTGAGAACGGCGTCAGCACAGTGATTCCGGGTCTGCCGGTTGTTTATTACCAGAACAGTAATCCCTTCAACCCAATTGCTGTGGGTGTTACCACGACCGGAGCGGATGGAACGTATTCGCTCACCGGAATGCCAACCGGCGCTTACAAGATCGTCGCTGCGCTCAACACGCGTGATCAGGCCGCCATTGGTGGTACCGCCACAGGCGGCGACCATCTCACCAATCAGAATCTTGTTATCACTATTCAGGCACCAAGCACTTATGGAACCGCCCAGGGAGTAGTTCACTTCCCGGATGGCTCGCCGGCTGGGGGCGTAATCGTTAGCATTGATCAGAGTGGCTTGTTGTCGAACGCCGACGGCACATTTACTTTGCCCGGAATAGCTGTCAAGCCCAACATCAGCCAAAACATCTCTGCCCTGACCAGAGATGGATTGCGCTCCGGCTTCGCTCCGGTTGTGATCAGCACCTCAGGCCAGGTCGTGACCGGGATTGTTATCACCTTGTCAGGCATTGGGTCAGCGGAATATACCGTGCTCGATCCTGCCGGCAATCCTGTGCGCGGTGCTTCTGTGGGCCTGCTCGACGGCAGTTGTTTTGACGAATGCGGATGCAATAAGAAGAATACGGACACCAACGGAAAAGTTCGCTTCGACAATCTTGGCCTGGGTTCGATATCCGCGCGCGCTGTAGCGGCTGGCTCCAACTTTACGGATGTAGCCACTGGCTCGGCCAGCATTTTGAGCGATGGCAGCACGGGCTTTGGAGTTCTTCGCTTCAACGGCGCCGGTACAGTGACCGGAGGCGTGATTGATCCCGATAGCAAGCCGGCCTTTGGAGCACAGGTGGCGTTGTCGTCGAATGCATTTGATCCCCGCTCTTGCTCCTTGAGGGCTACGAATTCACAGACGGTCGGTACAGATCAAAATGGCCAGTTCCACTTTACCGGGGTAAACGTAGGCCCGGTCGGCGTGTCCGTCTCACAGATTTTCTTCCCCACTCCCGTGGCCAAACAAGGCACCATTACTCACGCTGGGCAAACGGTTGATTTCCAACTGCAACTGGTAAACACAATTGCCGGCGTACTTTCGGGAACCGTGTTTCTGCCCGATGGTGTCACCCCCGCCGGATCGGGCGTCGCAGTAACCGCTAATGGGCCGCTCCCGGATGTGACGGTCAACACGGACATGCAGGGGCATTTTGCATTTGCCAGAATCTTCCCTCAGGGGAGCTATACGCTTACCACCAGCGACCCCATCACCGGCGACGTGAGCCGCGACCGGGTCTTCCTGCAGGCAGGACAGGATCTCGCCCAGAACCTGCGATTAAAGGGCAAAGGTAAAGTTGTGGTCACCGTGGTGGATGGTTCAGACCAGCCGGTTTCCAACGCCTCGGTTAAATTGCAGGAAACCGAATTCCCCAGCAACAGCTATGAAGGCACTATCCAGCCAGCGAACCAGGGAATCGCGGAGTTTGACAATGTTTTCCAGGGACCCATCAGCGTTCAGGCCTCCGATGCGTTAGGGCGCGGCGGGCGTATTTCCGCGGTGTTGCCCAATGCCGGCGATACCATCCAGGTAAAAGTCCAGTTGACCAGCACGGGCACGGTGAAGGGACACTTCTTCATGCCCGACCACACCACGCCCATTGCCTACGGAATCGTGCAGTTGACTGCCTCCGGCCGAGTGATTGGGCAAACCACCACGCTGGGCATCGATGATGTCGGCAGTTTTGCATTTGATTTCGTTCCCGTCGGCCCGGTTCAATTGAATGCGCAGGATCCCGCGACGGCGCGCACCGGAATTGCCGCGGGCACCATCAACAGTGATCAACAAGTCGTGACTCTTGACGTCACCGCCGAGGCCCTGGGTACGGTGCAGGGTATGGTGACGGAAAATCACTTGGCGGAGCCGGGAGCGACCGTAGAAATCTTTTCGGGCACATACCATGCTAAGACTGTAGCCGACGCCGCCGGGCACTACATGATTGATGGTGTTCCCGCAGGGCATGTAGTTGCCAACGCCAGCTTCGATAACGGCTTTTTGAGTGGTGCGGCAGACGGCAATCTGGCGGGTGAAGGCAGCATCTTGAACCTGGATATCGCCATGCGCAGCGCCGGCAAGCTCATCGGACAGGTGCTGCAGGCTGATAACTTGACGCCCGCCGGTCCTGCCTTCGTTACCGTGCAAGTGGGCGGAACTGGCGGCGGTTCGCAGACGGTTACGACTGATAGTCAAGGCAACTTCACCTTTGATATTGTTCCCGCCGGCGACGCCGCGCTCAGCGCGCAGTTATTAGGCACCATCGATCTGGGCGATACCACGGCACCTGTGCTGGAAAACCAGACCACCACCGCTAATATCCGCCTGAACGGCATCGGTTCCATGACCGGTCATGCCCTGGATTCCAACGGTCAGCCGGTTGCCGGAACCGTGAATGTCTACGGCACGGGAAAATTCACGTATTACTTCAGTCTCACCGTCGGATCG
>DATHMF010000055.1 GCA_035487355.1 Terriglobales bacterium
GCCTTACTGGCGTTTCAGGATGCGGCCATGCCCACCCACATCCTGGCGGCAACCTCGGTAGGCAGCATCAACGCGGCTTCCTACGCCTCGCATTCATCTTCTTTAGTGGGGAACGCAGAGTCGCTCATCGAATCCTGGACGCAGGTCAGCCCACCCGCAATGGGAATAGACTGGTCGCGTTATATCCTGATGCTGGCGGGGCTGGTCGCCGCGACTGCAGGGTTCTTCAACGCACTCCGAGGCTGGCTGCAGGAGCACGGCACATTTCTGCACGGCAGCTATCCTGTGCTGACCTGGCTCTCCCTGATGCTGGCGGGAATTTCTGTCCTGCTGCTCTACGATCAGATGCCCTACTTTTTTTATGTAGTTTCCAATTTTCTGCACCGCGGACATTGGAAGCCCGACATGAAGAAAGCCCTGCGCTCGCTTTCCGCCAACCTTCTGGTATGGGGCTTCGTTTACATTTTCCTGAATTTTACTCATCTTCACTTTTATAGCCGCGTGGTGCAATTTGATTTGAGCAGCAGGGTCCTCGCCCTAGTGCTTGTATTGCTGTTTGTGGCGTTGTGGTTTGTCATGCGTGAACGGCTGAGCTTGCTCAGTCACAGGTTCCTGCGCATGCCGCTGCGCTCAGGGCTTTTCCCAAATTACGAGCGCACGACATTTCTGCGCGGACGCATTGCCGCCGATCGTCTGCGCGCTTCGCCGATCCGCGTAATCATGACCGCCACGGACCTCGACGCCGGCAGAGCAAACTATTTCAGCAATGCATCTCCGGAAGAATTAGCCGGCGATCCAAATGTGGCGCAAACTTTTGTACGCTCTGAGGTCGTACAACCCGATGACCTGCTGCAGGCGGTGATTGCTTCTTCGGCATTTACCATTGTTTATGAGGCGGTGCCCATGCTGGGCCGGCTGTGGACCGACGGTGGAGTGATTACCAATCAGCCGATTCGTCCGGCGGTGCGGTTGGGGGCTGATATTTTATTTTTGGTGATGGTCCAGCCGGCCAACGCACCCGACAAATCTGCTGTGAAAACATTTATGGATGCCGGGGTGCGCGCCATGGATATCCTGATGGCCCGGAACCTGAAAGCCGACTTGCGTTTGCTCGACTACATCAATCGCATGTGCGTCAACTATGCCACAGGTCTGAACCTGCGGCCGGAGGAGATTGAAATTGAAATGGCGGGCGCCCGCTTCAAGTACATCAAAGCATTCACCATCAGCCCGCGCCAGCCGTTGGCAGCCACCTCGCTTGATTTCGACGGAGAAATTACCTCTCCCACAATTCTTGAAGGCTATCGCGACGGCCAGGGTGCGATTACGGAGTTCCTGGATTATTTGGGTAATCTCACCACATTGCGTCCGCGTCACCTGGTCAAGCTGGTGACGGAAGAACTTGCCGAAAAACAGACAGCACGGTGATCACGAAATAACCATTAAGCCCGCTTCTTGTATTTCATCCCTACACTAACTCCAGCATCCCTTTTTCATCAATGACCTTCACGCCCAGCTCGCGTGCTTTATCCAACTTCGAGCCGGCGTCGGAGCCGGCGACCACGTAATCCGTCTTCTTGCTGACCGAGCCTGATACCTTTCCGCCTGCATCCTCGATCAGCTTTTTGGCCTCGTCGCGGCTATGTTTCGCCAAAGTGCCCGTCAGGACAAAGGTCTTGCCCGCCAGCTTGGTTCCGCGCTGCTTCTTTACGCCACGAAATTGCAGACCGGCATCTCCCAGGCGCTCTACCAGCTTGCGATTTCTTGGCTCCTGGAAAAATTCAATAATGGACTCCGAGATGCGCGGTCCGACTTCATTCACTTCTTCCAACTCTTCCGCGCTGGCCTTCATGAAGGCCTCCATGGAACCGAAATGCTCGGCCAGGAATTGGGCGGTGCGCTCGCCCACAAAGCGGATGCCGAGACCCAGAATCACACGCTCTAGTGGCAGCTTCTTGGAAGCCTCAATTTCATCGAGCACGTTTTGCGCCGACTTTTCGCCCATGCGCTCCAGTTTCAGCAAGTCGTCTTTGGTGAGTTGATAAATGTCGGCAACGTTCTTCACCAATCTGCGATCGGCGAGCTGATTGACCAGGGCATCGCCCATGCCTTCAATATTCATGACGGAGCGTGAGGCGAAGTGCAAAATGCTTTCGCGTATTTTCGCCGGACAACTGACGTTGACGCAGCGATGGTCGGCCTCACCCTCAACCCGCACCACTTTACCGCCGCACTCCGGGCAGCGCTCCGGCATGGAGAAGGTCTTTTTGCCACGAGGATGGTCTTTGTCATCCAGCACCCGCACAACTTTGGGGATTACGTCTCCGCCGCGCTCGACCATCACCCAGTCGCCAATCTTTACGCCCAGCCGCTCGATCTCGTCCTGATTGTGCAGTGTTGCCCGGGTGACGGTGGTGCCGCCGATGACAACGGGTGAGAGCGCTGCAACCGGAGTGAGCTTTCCAGTACGGCCCACCTGCACCAGAATGTCCTCGATTTTGGTGACGCCGGAGCGCGCAGCGTATTTGTACGCAATGGCCCAGCGTGGGGCCTTGCCCGTGAATCCCAACTCCTGCTGAATGGAAGTGCTGTCTACCTTGATGACGATGCCGTCAATCTCATAAGGCAAGGAGTCACGCTTCTGCTCCCACTTCTGGATAAAATCAAGCACCTCGTCCAGCGAGCCGGCCCGCGTCCAGTTGGGATTGACCTTGAATCCGGCAGCCGACAGCGCCTCTAGTGATTTAGCGTGGGAGTCAAAGAAGTAGTTTCCTTTCTGCAGGAGAAAGTAAGCATAAAAATCGAGGCGGCGCTGCGCCACGATGTTTGGTTCCAATTGCCTCAGAGTGCCGGCGGCAGCATTGCGCGGATTGGCAAATTTGGGAAGATTATTTTTTTCGCGCTCCTCGTTCATGCGCTCGAAAGACTTGAGGGGCATTAATACTTCGCCCCGCACTTCAAAATCCTGCGGGATACCGGCCTTCTTCAATGTTTTGGCATCAATGCTCAGTGGCACCGAGCGCATTGTGCGCACGTTGGATGTAATCTCTTCGCCTATGCTGCCGTCTCCGCGGCTGATGGCGCGCTCCAGCGTGCCGTTCTTGTACCAAAGCGCCAGCGACATGCCATCGAGTTTCAGCTCGCAGACAAAGGCGACTTTATTTTGCCCGCTGAGCTCATAGACACGGCGGCCCCAATCGCGCAGCTCTTCTTCGCTGTAGGCGTTGTCGAGCGAGAGCATGGGGCGCGAGTGTTCAGCTTTGGCGAATCCCTCGCGCGGCTTGCCGCCAACGCGTTGCGTGGGGGAATCGGATGTAATCAGCTCGGGATGCGCCGCTTCCAGACGCTTGAGTTCCTTCATCAGCAGGTCAAATTCGGCATCGCTGATTTCAGGGTTGTCGAGCACATAATAACGATGCTCGTGATAGCGGATTTTTTCACGCAGCGCCTCAATCTGCGGCGCTGCACCTTTGCCCGGTGGATTCTTCGCTCCTGCAGCCATGGCAGGATTATACTTTTCAATTGGATCCGCTCACACACCTCCTCACCGGCGCGTGCATGGGCCGCGCCGGATTGAACCGCAAGACGGCCCTGGCCACAATTACCCTGGCCATTTCAGCCGAGATCCCTGATGTAGATATCGCCGCCTTTGTGAAGGGGCCGGTTGTCGCATTTGCATGCCATCGCGGCTTCACCCACACGTTTTTGGGCGTCCCCTTTGATGCCGCCTTCACGCTGGGCACTGTGTATCTGTTCTGGCGTCTGTTCTCGCGCTGGAACAATCGCAGAAAACCTGTGCTTAAGGAACCCCATGAGCCCGATTCCCCACCCCCGCCTTGGCAGGTTCCGCGTTGGGGATTGCTTTTTATTTACGCCTGCATCGGCGCGCTGAGCCACATCCTGCTCGACTTTACCAACGCCTACGGCGTGAGGCCTTTTTCGCCGTTCTATGGCAAGTGGTATTCGTGGGACATTGTTTCTATCATCGAACCCCTGCTTTGGGCGGCACTGATTTTGGGGCTGGTTGTTCCCGCGCTTTTTGGCTTGATCAACGAAGAAATTGGCGCGCGCGGCAAACGCCGACAGCTTCGTGGACGCGCCGGCGCCATAGCAGCGCTGCTCTTTATGGTTGCGCTGTGGGCGGTGCGCGATTTTGAACATCGCCGTGCGCTGGGTTCGTTGGAAACTTTCTTGTACGAGGGTGCTCCACCGCTGCGCGTTTCCGCCTATCCCTACAGCATCAATCCGTTTCAGTGGCATGGCGTGGTGGAAACCAAAGACGCGTTCAAGCTCTTGCCCGTGGATTCGCTTACTGGCGAAGTGGATCCCCAGGGAACCGACAGCACTCGCTACAAGCCGGAAGAGACGCCAGTAACCCTGGCAGCTAAAAAATCTTATCTCGGCCGGGCCTTTCTAAGCTGGGCGCAGTATCCGATCACCGAGACCGAAGAACACACCGACCCGGCGCACGCGTACACAGTCCGCTTTATTGACCTCCGCTACGCGTATCCCGGCCTTACGAATACTCCATTGACCGGCACGGTTGACTTGGACCAGAAACTCAATGTAGTTCACGAATGTTTTGGGCAGAATTGCAAGTAACTTACTTGGTCACGGCCTGCGCGGCTGTGGCTTGCGGGCGTTCGATGCGCACGAGATGAAGCGTGATGGTGCCCCATCCCAGGCGGCCGCGCATCTGCACAGGAATGCGATCGGCGTCGTCGGAGTACCAGATCCAGATATGCCCTTTGCTTCTCTGCAGCGCGACGTTGGGCTCCGGCTGTACGCGCAGTGTGTTGAACGTGCCGGCATCGGTCTTGATCTGCTCGCGCGCTTCGACCCTCATTTCCAGATCTATGGTCTTGCCGCCATCGTTGATGGGGAAGGTGTAAGTCTTGCCTGGTTCCAGGGGCAGCGAGGCCACATAGAAAAGCCCGCTGAGCACGTCGGTAGAGCATGCCGGTATATCATTCTCCAGGTGTCTTTTCTCTCCCGTTTTGGGATTCAGTTCTTCCCAGACAGCTTTGCGGTGGCCATAATCGAACTGCAGCTTGCTATTGCGGCGGCGGGCGCCTTCTTCCGTGTTCTTGGTGATCTCCGCCGAGCAGAATGTTTTAGGGTCAAAGAGGGACTGGAAAGAATCGTGCACGTGGAAGAGCCGCGCCACAAAGCCGGTAGCATCCGCCGTAGCTTTCACGCGATACTGGCCAGATGGGTCTGGTTCTATGGTTAACGTCCCCAGTCCAGCGGAAAAAAGACGCCACTCCGCTTTGTAATAAAACGTGGTACCGAGCGGGAAGCGATATGTTCCCGGCGGAGGAGCAATGCGCGAAGCATTTTCCATAACAACTTCTTGCCGGGCCGGCTGCGGAGAGTTGCTCCTGGCTGGTTGTTGGGCATGGATTTGAGCAAGAAGGCTCAGAACCATTCCCGCCAGCAGGCCTGCGCAAGAAACAAAAATTTTCCGCCTAAGATCAGAAAACATGGGTTTCAAGTGGGCTTTATTGATTAAACCACACTATTTTGACGATAAGTGAAACTATCATGACCGCTGCACCCAAAAGGGAGTTGTACTCACGATGTTTAAGGTAAAGCTCGCGCGAAAATCCTGCATCTACCTTACTGGAATCGGAAACAGCCCCTTTCGACAACCGTGGAAACAAGCGAGGTACGCGCCGCGCGTAATCTTCATAGTCCGGAAACTGAGAGCGGAGGAATGCTTCTTCCGAACGGATCACAGGCACATAAATCACCAGAAAAAGCACGACCAGTATGACCACGATCCACAGACTTCGAGCTGCAACCGCAAACCCGGCAGCCATGATAATCGAGCCCAGGTAAAGCGGGTTGCGGGTATAGGCGTAAGGTCCAGTGCTCGTTACTTCGCGGTTTTTCTGCACGTGGCCTGAAGCCAGGGCGCGCAGCCACATTCCAGGCAGCGCGATGCACCCGCCGGCAATCAGCGACCACCACCTGGGGTGCGCCAGCCACCAATAAACGATGGCTAGCACGAATCCCAACGGGACCCGGATGCGGCGGGCAATTGCCGGCCATCCTGCGCTCACGGGAGGCCTCCCAGAAGCTTGCTGGCTGAAGAAAATACGTCTTCAACCGTAATCTGCAACAGGCCGCTCTCGGGCACAGAACGGCGCGCATGCGAGGTTTTGCTTTCAGCGCTGCGTAAAACAACGATGCGATTGCCGTTGGTGCCATGCGGGCCGTAGGGGCCATTGCGCACTGGATTGGTTGGTCCGTAAATGGCGACTACGGGAACATTCTGCGCCGCCGCCAGGTGCACTGGTCCAGTGTCGCCGCCAACAAAAAGCAGGGCGCGGCTTGTGAGTGCAATCAATTGGGCGAGCGAGCAAGAGATGGCTTTGGCCGCGCCTTCGCTCGCTGCTTCTATTTCGTGGGCCAGGGTCTCTTCTCCGGGACCGACGTTTGCAATTGTCGCCAGCCCGGATTGCTTGAACTGCTTTGCCAGTGCGCCGTAACGAGCCACGGGCCAGCATTTTGCTCCCCAGCCGGCGCCGGGGTTCATCATAACGAAATTGCCAATGCCGTTGCGGCGCAGCTCAGCCGCACACCAGGACTCGGCTTCCACATCGCGCGGGAAAGGAAACTCGATATGCAGATCGTTTCTACCGCTGATGCTTTCAGCCAACTGCATCCCTTGTTCAACCACGTGCGCCGCTGGAGTGCGAACGGCTTGCGTATAAAACAGATGGGCGAGCGATTCGCGAGGCTTGGCAAAGCCTATGCGCGTGCGCGCTCCGCTCAGACGTCCCAGGACTGCCGAACGAATAGCAGCCTGAAGATCAATGACAACGTCGTAGCCAATTTTTTTCAACTCGCCGATGACGGTTTTAATTTCCTTCCGCGTGGCTGCCGAGAGCGGAGAAGATCTCCATGCACGTGTGTTAACGCGATGCACTACATCTACCAGCGGCTGTGCCGGTGAACGGCCCTGGGACGACGCAGAAGGCGCCGAGATCAGATCGGTCCAGCGGTCTTCAATGACCCATCCGATAAGAGCAGAAGGAAAGGCCTGGCGCAGCGCTGCCACCGCCGGCAGGCTGTGAATGATGTCTCCCATCGCGCTCATGCGCGTGACGAGAATACGGTTCCATTGAGGTTGGGCACGCAAACGACTATTTTCGCAGAATCTCAGTGCTGGAGTGATTTTTTGGATCGCCTACAATTTCCACGCGTCCGCCACATTCAATGACCACGTCGCGTTCCGGGACAGTTTCTGCGGTGTAGTCGGTGCCCTTGGCGTGGATATCGGGACGAATCTCGCGGACCAACGCACGTACATCCGGCTCAGGAAAAATTACCACCGCATCCACATCGCTGAGCGCCGCCAATAGTTCGGCTCGCTCGTTTTCTGGTGTGTGCGGACGCCCCTGGCCCTTCAAAGCCCGCGCGGACGCATCGGAGTTCAGGCCAACAACAACTCTTGCGCGCCTTGCCAATTCTTTGGCGGCGTGCAAATAACGCACATGACCTACGTGCAGCAGATCGAAGCAACCGTTGGTGAGAACAATGCTATCGCCGGCTGCGCGCCATTCGGCCACCTGCTTGCTGATTTCCTGCCGGCTGAAAATTTTACTGTTACTCATGATTCTGTCTTCTGAATGGCTTCAAGCAGCTCTTGCCGTGAAACTGTGGCCGTGCCGCGCTTCATCACCACAATGCCACCGGCCACGTTGGCCAACCTTGCGGCTGATTCGGCATCAGCCCCGGCGGCCAGGGCCGCTGTAAAGACGGCAATCACGGTATCGCCGGCGCCGGTCACATCCGTTACTTGGTCGGAGCCGGAGATGGGGATCTCGACCGGTTTCTTGTCGCGGCTGAAAGCCACCATGCCGTCGCGACCGCGGGTGATGACCAGCGACTCCAGCTTCATGCGCTGCAACAAAGTTTTGCCGGCATTCATAAGTTCTGCGTTATCGGCGCCAATTTTCAGGGAGAGCGCCTCTTCCACTTCAGGCTCGTTGGGAGTAGCGGCGGTGATGCCGGTGTATTGCAACATGCGATAGCGGGAATCAAGGGTGATAGGCATGCTATCCAACGCTCCGCGCGAGCGTATGGCGTTCAGGATCTCAGGAGTGGCTGCGCCATAGCCGTAGTCGGAGATCAAAAATGCATCGGCGGCACGGGCATATTGCCGGCTGGCAAGAATCAACTCCCTCACGACATGGCGGTGCAGCGGTCCTTGTGGTTCGCGGTCCACGCGCACTACTTGCTGGCGGCTGGTGTGGGCCATGCCGGCCAGAATGCGGGTCTTGGTCACCGTGGTGTGGCCCTTGATCTTTTGAATTCCGCTGATGGGTATGCGCCGCTGGCGGAACTTCTGCAGCAGCAGGCGTCCGGGCTCATCGTCGCCTACAACGCCCACGGGCAGCACATTCACATCGAGTGCGGCGAGATTGTAGATGGCATTGGCCCCGCCGCCGGGCACAACCGTGCGCTCGCGGTGCTTGAGAATAAGCACCGGGGCCTCGCGCGAAACCCGGGAGATTTCCCCGAAGACAAATTCATCGGCCACTAAATCAGCCAGTACCGAAACCGTGACCCGGGGAAGGCCCTCCACAATCTTGGCCAGTGTGTTGGTGTGCTTATTGGTCATGTCGTAATCCTAAATTGTCTCACGGCGTGGCCTGGGGACGTGTGGCGATTGTTGTCAGCAAGGATTCCACGGCTGAATCTGCGTCCTGCAGTTCCATGCGAACCGGAACCGGGAAAACAGGGGCGAGCCGCTCGGCAAATGCTCCCAGATTGATAGCGTCTTTTTCGGTGGTGACAAAGCCCTGGACTTTTTTCTGGTCGCGCTGGCGCAGCAGGTGCTCGATATCTTTTGCGGTGTAAACATGATGATCGCGGAAGGCAATCGTGGCGGCCGGCTCCAGGCCGCTCTGCTGCAAGGCGCGGAAAAAATTGTTAGGACGGGCGATGCCGCAAAAGGCAATCTGTCCCGGCGGGGTCTCGCCAATGCGGATGCTGCGGTCTGCTTTCCACAAGAATTTGTCATGGGTTTCGATGCGGCCATCCAGCGCACGGTCCATCAGAACAATGGCGCTCGAGCGGTTGAGCGAACTGAGCGGCTCACGCAGACGTCCCATGGGGAAGAGCCGGTCTTTCAGGTCGCGTTCGGTCAGCAAGACGATATCGAAATCACGCACCAGCGCACGGTGTTGAAAGCCGTCATCCAATAAATGCAACTGCGGGCCGAATTTTTGCTCGGCATAAACGCCGGCGTCGTAGCGGCTCTCTCCCACGATTACGGGTACGTGCAATTTGCGGGCTATCAGCAGAGGTTCATCGCCAAATTCACGGGCGCTGCCGGCAGCATCAACCAGGCGCACGCCGCCCGTGGCGCGACCGTATCCGCGAGAGAGCACGTCGAATGGAATGCTGCGCGCCTTGAGCAGCTCTCCAAGCAAAATCAGGAAAGGAGTTTTGCCTGCACCTCCCATGGAAAGGCTGCCAACGCTTACCACCGGCCCGTGCAATCGGCCGGAAAAAAATCCGCTGTCGTACAGCAGATTGCGCACGGCAGTGATTGCGCCATAAGTGGCAGAAAAAGGGTTCACCGGATCGATTGCTCCCTGAGTGGCGGATTCACAACAGAAGAGCTAGTCATCAGTTCCTGCAGCGCTTTGGCAGTTCGCGCGGTGGCGCCGGTCTGAAGCTTCATGACTTCCGCGGCGCGCTGCCCCAGAGCTTCCCGTTCTGAAGTGTTTTCCAACAACTGCAAAACTACATTGCTCAAGTCGGCGTTGACGTTGCCCACGCGAAAGCCGTGCACCGTTTTAACCGCGTTTGCGGTTTGGAAGATGGCGACGATATCGCGAAAGTTTTCCATATGCGGCCCTACCAGGATGGGCACTCCAAAATAGGCCGGCTCGAGAATGTTATGCCCGCCTCGTGGAACCAGGCTACCGCCGACAAATGCAATGGTGGCCAGCGCGTAAAGAGCGGCCAGTTCGCCGATGCTATCCAGCAGCAGCACGCCTCCGCTCAACGACGCTTGCGGATCGAGCTGCGAGCGCCGCCAGAAATTCAAGCGCGTCAAGCCGGGCAAGTGAGGATAGGTCCCGGGCGGCACACCAAAAGAAGAGACAAGCTGCGCGACGGCATCGAAGCGCTCAGGATGGCGTGGCGCCAAAATCATTACTGCCTTGGGATATTTGCGCAGCACCTGCTGAAACATGCCCAGCAGCGGAAATTCTTCGCCTTCGACCGTGCTGCCGCAAACCAGGATTGGGAAGACCTCGGATTTCTGCAAACGCTCTTTGAGTTCTTCCTTGAGAGGAACCGCTTGCGGCGGCTGAACATCGAATTTCAGGTTGCCGCTGGTGGCTACCTGCTCCGGCAATGCGCCAATTTCGATGAGACGTTTGGCATCTTCCGGGCTCTGCGTCAGGAAAAGGTCCACGTTTTGCAAAAATCGGCGCAACACTCCGCGCCAGCGCCGGTATCCGCCATACGAGCGGTTCGAGATGCGCGCATTGACAACCGCGACCTTCGCCCCCGATCGCCTTGCCAGCCGCAGAAAGTTTGGCCAGAACTCGGTCTCGGCCAGGATCACCAGCTTTGGCTGCAAACGCTTGAAGTACGGACGTATGGCAAAAGCAAAATCCAAAGGGAAGTAAAAGACGTTTTCCTCGCCATGGCGCTCGCGCGCCAGCTTCTGCCCGGCGGCGGTGGTTGTGGAGAGGAAAATTCGGGTGCCTGGGTTCGCGGCAGACAGCTCTTTGATTAACTGTCCCACGGCCAAGACCTCGCCTACGGAGACAGCATGAATCCAGATGCAGCTTTGTTCTTTAGAGACGTAGCAAGCTACGTCTCTACCACAGAGTCTGGTGGGAACCGCGCCCAGCCGCTCCCGCAATCCGGCGCGATATTTGTCGTGACGCAACATGCGAAAAAGCCACCATGGCGCCGAGAGGAGCAGAGCCAGAGTCGCCGCCAGACTGTAGAGCAGGTACATGCAGAGGTCTGGACTATTCTAAACGTTTGTCTGACAGGGCCGTCTCCGGCCAGGCGGCTTTGAATTGGCAACAGGCAGCGGGGAACTGCTTATAATCAGAGCATGACTTCGAACCACGTCTTACAGATCGCACGCTATGCAGCAGCCTGCGCGCTGTTTTTCTTCTCCGTGGCGCAGGCCAAGGAGGAAAAGGTCTACACCGCTCCGCCGGTCGTGCATGCCCGCACCTGTGCCGCGCACCAGGAAGACCCGCAGGACAAGGTGACGATTGCGGTTGATGCGTATGATGGTCCTCCTAAATCTGACATCTTCACCGTGGAATATCAGAAATATGGTCTGCTGCCAGTTCAATTGATCGTTTCCAATGATGGAGACGATGCCATCTCGCTCAAGGGCCTGAAAGTCGAGTTGGAAACCGGCCGCAGGGCGAAACTGGTAGCGCTTCGAGAAGACGAAGTCATTGAGCGGCTCTTTCGCCACGGGCAGGTTCGCCCCCACGTTCAGGGTCCTTCACCGCTGCCGATTCCATTGCCGCACAAATCCAGGACGTCAGACGCGGAAAAAGCCCACGAGGAGCTCGACCGCGCCCGCTTCTCCTACCTTGCGGTTGAGCCACACACCACGCGAGCCGGCTTCCTGTTTTTCGATTCGAGCCTGGTGAGCGATGCCACTACGGGCTCTTACGTATATGTCAGCGGGGTGCACAACGCCCAGGGCCAGGAGCTCCTGTATTTCGAGATACCGCTGGAGGGAAGTACGAAGTAAGCCTAACCACGGTTGGAAAGGACGCCCATGAGCAACGCAACGAAAAACACCTGGAGCAAAGTTGCCATGATCCGAAGGGTTATGCCGGCTGCTCTATTGCCGGTTTTGATTGCCGTGGCCGCCCTGCCCGGCAATTCTCAGTCGAACCCTGACCTGCAGACATTCTTTCAGCAGGACATCGGGCTGAGTCAGGATCAGATCGCCGCCATCGGAAGCGGACAGCCAGTCGCAAAGGCCCTGCGGTCCCGTACGCCGGCCGAGGTCTTCTTGTTCGGCGCGATCTACATCCATGCTGCTCCTGAGAGCTATCTTCAGTTTGCCCGCGATTTCAACCGCCTTCGCAAGCTTCCCGACTATCTGGCGCTCGGTGTGTTCAGCAATCCTCCGCAGCTTTCCGACTTGACGGGTTTTTCGTTCGACAGCGATGACATTCAGGCCTTGAAGAGTTGCAAGCCCGGCGACTGCCTGGTTCAGATGCCGGCGAGTTCCATCGAAGAGCTTCATCGATCCATCGATTGGTCTGCCGCCGACGTGAATGAACAAGTGAATCAACTCCTGCACAAGACGGCACTACAGCGTCTTCTCGCCTACCAAAACGAGGGCAATGAAGCCCTGGGGGTTTATAACGATAAGCGTGACCCAACGGAAGTCTCCCAGCAGTTCGCCTACATGCTCAGCTACGACAAGGCCTTGCCAGAGCGCCTGCCGGATTTCTACCATTACCTTCTCGCCTATCCCAAGGCCAAGCCCGCGAACGTCGAAGACACGTTCTATTGGGCAAGGGTGAAATTCGGATTGAAGCCGACGCTGCGTGTCGTGCAGGTCGTAACCATGCGCGGGAACCCTGGCGACCAGGTAGCCTATGCCATCGCCGAAAAGCAGCTCTATTCGAGCCACTACTTCGAAACGGCGCTGGATCTCTCCTTCTGTGTCCGCAGGAGTGACGACCCGAAGCAGCCCGGTTTCTATCTCATCGTGGCCATGGGTTCCGAGCAGACGGGTCTGACTGGTTTCAAGGGATCGATAGTTCGAAGGGTTGCGGTGGGCCGCTCGGTTTCAAATCTGCAACACGCGCTCACGACCATCAGGAACACGCTGGAAGGGAACCAGTAGGCCCCTCTGGAGATCGGCCAACTTCCTAACCTTTCGCTATAATTTCTAGAACCATGTCCACTGTTTCCGAGGCCGCGGTGCAGGCAGGCTCGAAATATGAGCCGGTGATCGGGCTTGAGGTCCACGTTCAACTGCTCACCGCGACCAAGATTTTTTGCGGATGCTCCACCCAGTTCGGCTCGCCACCGAATACGAATGTATGTCCGGTGTGCCTGGGGCTGCCCGGGGCGCTGCCGGTGCTCAACCGGCAGGTAGTAGAGTTTGCGGTGTTGGCCGCAATGGCACTGAACTGCCGCATCAATGAAACTTCGATCTTTGCGCGCAAAAACTATTTTTATCCGGACCTGCCCAAGGGATACCAGATCTCGCAATACGACAAGCCGCTGGCCGAGCACGGATACATTGACATTGAAACGGCCGCAGGAGGCGCCAAGCGCATCGGCATCACCCGCCTGCACCTGGAAGAGGACGCGGGTAAGAGCCTGCACGAGGGTTTTCATGATTCCGGGGAGCGCAGCTACATTGACCTGAACCGCTCGGGCACACCGCTGGTTGAAATTGTGAGCGAGCCCGATCTGCGCTCGCCGGAAGAGGCTTTCGAATATCTGACCCGACTGAAGGAGATCATTCTTTACACCGGGGTGAGCGACTGCAACATGGAAGAGGGCTCGCTGCGCTGCGATGCCAACGTGAGCATCCGCCCGCGCGGGCAGAAAGAGCTCGGCACCAAGACCGAGATCAAGAACGTAAACTCGTTCCGCTTCGTGCGGCAGGCGCTGGAGTACGAGATCGAGCGTCAGATTGAAGTCGTAGAAGAGGGCGGACGCATCACCCAGGAGACGCGCCTCTACAACTCTGCTGAAGGCCGGACCTACGGCATGCGCTCCAAAGAGCATGCCCACGATTACCGTTACTTCCCCGAGCCCGATCTTTTGCCGCTGGTAGTGGATAGCCAATGGCAGCAGAAGATCAAAGCCAATTTGCCGGAGCTGCCTGAAGCGCGGCGGTTACGGATGGTCAACGAATATGGCATCACCATGCAGGACGCTGGAGTGCTGACCTCGACCCGCTCGCTGGCCGACCAGTTTGAAGAGGCCGCCCGCGCCGCCAAGAACCCCAAGAAAGTCGCCAACCTGGTGCAGAGCGAACTGATAGGCCGTCTGAAGGCGCAGAACCTCGGAATCGAGCAGTCGCCTATCTCGATGAAGGGCGTGGCTTTCTCGGCTGACCTGGTGGAGTCGGGCGCCATCTCCGGCAAGATGCTCAAAGACCTCTACGACCTGGCCTTCGAGCGCAACCAGGATTTTCCTGCGATTTACGAAAAAGAAAAACCTCAGCAGATCAGCGATGACGCCACGATTGAGAAGATGATTGATGAAGTGATCGCGGCCAGTCCTAAACAGCTTGAGCAGTACCGTGCCGGCAAGACTACGATCATTGGATTTTTTGTTGGCCAGGTGATGAAGGCGTCAAAAGGCCAAGCGAACCCGGAAAAAGTGAATGAGCTGTTGAAAAAGAAGCTGGGATAGATCTTGAGATCTATTTCTTGCCAGCGAGCGCGGCTTTGAGGATCTCTACCTTCCCCGGTACTCCAAGCTGCTCGGCAGATTCAAGAGCATTCTCTCCTTTTGCGTTGCGGATGGAAGGATTCGCTCCGTTCTCCAGCAACATTCGGGTGACATCCAAATCAGGTGTATTAATAAGCGGCGTAGTTCCTTGTTTGTTTTGTGCGTTGACGTCGGCTCCAGCTTTGATGAGCAGCAATGCTGCGTCGGCATCCCATGCAGCTTTGATCAATGCTGTATCGCCTTCCTGATCACGTGCATTAGGATCGGCCCCTGCGGCGAGAAGGAGACGTACAACTGCTGCCCGATTCACTTCTGGTGGTTCTGCCCCAGAGTGCCATTCCCCAACAGCTCCCATTAGCGCCGTACTGCCATCATTCGATCGTACATTTACGTCCGGATGATATTTGAGGAAAAGCTCGACCAACGCAGGAAGTCCTGAAGATGCAGCTTCCATTAAAGTTGTTCCTCCCGACTCATCGCGCAAATTAGGATTGGCCCCATAATCCAGCAATAGCCGAACGGCTTCTACGTTCCTGCTTCTTACCGCCATGGAAATCGCCTTGTCTTTGCTTTGCGGGTCTTGCGTTGTAGCACCAGCTTCTAGTAAAACGCGAAGCATCGCGCTGTCTCCACGGAAAGCGGCTTGCGACAAAGCATTGTCTACTTCGACTGGGACTGTTTTGCTGTTTCCTCCACTGAGAGGCACGCCCGCCGCGACCAATGCACGAACTGCCTCAGCATCACCACGTTGCGCCACTCGCACCAGCGTGCTGGCGGCCTCAGGTGATTTGAAATCCCACTTCTCTTCCATCAGGCTGCCCACGGTCGCAGCATTTCCCTTTGTCCAGCGTTCCGTATTTGCCAGCCGATCAATGCTCTCCTCCAGCTTGGAGACGGCAAAGGGCATCCCGACTTCCTCTCCGACATAGTCCATAACTTTCTTCAATCGGCCGTCAATCTCCATGGAAGTTTCATAAGCCGGATTGTCCGTCACTTCACATATGTATTTATCGCGCAGCGAGTAATAGTCCGCTTCACGGAAAGCATCTACGATTTGGTGCACGGTTTCTTGAGAAATGGACCCGTGATGCTGGCCTTGTACGGCAACGTAGGCCTTACCTTCATACAATACGGTTCCGTCGCCCTGGATCTCGACCTGGTATGCGGGGCACGCTCCAAAACATCCGGTACGCTGCAGGGTGATGCGCACAGATTTCCAGTTATGGATCTCAGGAAACGGTATGTGTTGCAACGGCTTCAGCTCAGGAGGCAACACGCGCACCCAATCGTCAAATTTGGCCCAAACGGCATGACCATTCCGCTGGAAGGGTTGATATTTGTTGTTTTTTGCCAATGCCTCAGCTTGGGATTGAAGACCAGGCGGTATGTTGGGCGGTATGTCCTCGTCTTTGGCTGCTGATATTGCCACCACTGCGCCATTGGGATCAACTGTTATCTTAAGGCGGATGCCTCCCATCCCAACTTGTGCTTGCTCTTCTGGCTTCAGTTTGATGCGGATGAGAGGAATATCGCCGATTCGGTGGCTCTGAACTTCTTCTGCGGAGACCGCAACCGGCGACTCTTTATTCTCTGTAGGCTTCGCGGTCTCTTGTCTCTGTGCTACGCAGATCATCGTCACAAAAAATGCCGCAGCAAGAAGCAATGCGAGAGTGAAGGTGAGCTTCTTCATGATGAAGCAAATTATCCCACCTAAATAGACACCACGGTGCGGTAATTACGGTTAAAAAATCTTCATAGCTGCGGCTAGTGGCGACCATGGTGGTGGCCATCGTGGTCGTGGTCATGATGCTCATGGCCATTGTGGTCGTGATGCCGGCCACCGTCATGACGGTAAGTGTAATCGTGGTTGTAATAAGTGCGGTTGGAATAGCTGTTGGAGTTGCGATAAGAGGAGCTGCGATACACACCTGTACATCCCACGCTCATCAACAGAACGGCAACAACGCTGGCCAGAAAAAGGCGTTTCATCTTGCCCTCCAATGATCAGGGGTTCTATAGGCTACTTGTACTGCGTCCCGGCCGGAAATACAAAATCAATTTCCTTGCCCAAAACCAGGTTTGGACAGAAAACAGGATAGGACATTGAGTGATTAAATCATCGGATCATCGAATTTGGAGCCGCTGCTTTTTGCAATGAATCAATGACCCGATGACTCAATGATTCAATCACCTGCTCGATTCCGCTCCCTCAAACAACTTCCACAACTGGTCGCGACCGGCGCGGTAGAACTCAAAGCTCTGGGTGGTAGGGCCCAGGCGGCGGAAGAGCAGTTCAGCGTGCGAGTCGCCGTCGGCGTCAACCGCGTCTATGAATTGCAGCTTGCCGATTACATCCATGTGATCGTCGTCGGTAATTTCAGAAAACAACTTTCTCAAGTCGCCACTCGATTCCTGCCGCACCACGTAGGTGATGTAGGCATTCAGAGGAGCAGATTTCGCTGGCGCCAGCTTCTTGCGCAACGCGCACTTGGCGGTGAGCACAAGTTCGGCGTCGTTGTCGTAGTCGAGATCGAAGGCCTGAATGCTGGGCGTAAAGCTGTCGGCAGCTATCACGCGCGTGGACTTGCCGGCATAGGCTGTCAGCTCCGCCAAGGCCTGTTTTTCGATCGCGTCCGTAAGACGCTGCTTCTCATCTGCTGTCCAGGGAAATTTATAGGAGTGCGTGTCATAGGCGGTGGCATCGGATATCGCGACTAGGAATTGTGGCTCCCCTTGCCCTCTTCTTTTCAACACAGGGGCAGGACCTTTCAGAGGCGGAACTGAAGATGTTGCAACTCCTTTTTCAGGGGTAACCGGTTCCGGCTTACGCTCGGCCTCCCGCTTACGCTCGACCTGCGTGGGTGCCGTGGATTCCTCAGAGCCCGCAGAAGCGCGGCGGCGCAGCGCAGGCCGATTGGGATCAGATTCAGAAGGATCAGCATCACCTGCAGAAGGCGAGCCAGGCGTAGCCTGCTGATCGGGCTGAGCAGCAGCCTCAGCCGGAGTTGGAGTAGGCGCAGGCTGGGCTGAAGTTGGGGTTGGCGACGGTGTTGGCGCAGGTGTAGATGCAGGCTGCGACGCAGGCGACGCGCTTCCGCCGTGCTTCAGGTGCGGCCTCTCGTCCGTGTCTTGCAAAGACACCGGCACAGGTGAGGATGGTGCCTTTTTGGCTGCAACAATGCTGGCTGCCGATTTCCATTTTCCGCTGGCCAGCCAATCGTCTTTGGACTTGCCGGTGCTTTCGATGGTAAACAGACCCAGTGACTCTCCGTTCTGCTGCACGTCATAGACGGTCCCCGGCTCCAGCGCCATGGGCACAGGATTGACGTAGTAGATGGTGGCGTCCTGGTATGTCTTGTTCTGAAAGATGCTGATGGCGTGCAGCCTGGCCGTAGCGGGTATCTTTAGGTCCTTATCAATAGGAACCGTAGCGGGAAGCTCGAGCACCGCCAGGGCGCGTATCCTGGCACGTGCTTTCTTCTGCGCGGCACAGGTTGATGGGACAACCAGCGGCAAGGTGATGGCGGCGACCGCCAGAATCCGGTATAAATACCTGACCGGTGAGCGGAGGGCGAGCGCTGACGCGCGCGAGCCAGCCGCGAGGGCGTAGCAGCGCGGAGCCCTTGGGAAAAAAGACGCAAATCGTTTTTCGTAAGCAAGGAGCGCAATCATGAAAGTCAAAGGCAAAGCACCTGATTTCAGCATCCCTGATGAAACCGGGAAAACCGTCCATCTGAAGGATTTCCGCGGCCAGGAGGTTGTGCTGTTCTTCTATCCTAAGGCTAACACTCCCGGCTGAACCCTGGAAGCGTGCGGGTTCCGCGACGCATACAGCAAGTTGCAAAAAGCCGGCCTGGTGGTCCTGGGCATCTCTGCCGACAGCCCCAGCGCCCAGCTTAAGTTTAAACAACAGCACGATCTGCCCTACACGCTGCTGGCTGACCAGGATAAAAAAGTGGCGCAGAAATTCGGCGTCCTCAAAGAGAAAAATATGTACGGCAAGAAGGTGATGGGTATTGCCCGTACGACGTTCGTGATTGACAAGGAAGGCAAAATTGCCAAAGTCTTCGAGAACGTGAAGCCCGAAGGGCACGCCGAAGAGGTGCTGGCTGCGCTCAAGGACGGCAACACAGCCGGATCATGACGTATCCGTTATCCCTCTGTCATATTGAGCGGAGCGCAAGGAGACAACCTGCAGCAAGTAGCTGGATCGCCGCATCTTCCTGTCATGTTGAGCGGAGCGCCGCGATCCTATCTCAGAGAAGAGAATCTGAAGCGCGGAGTCGAAACATCCCGAAGATGCTGAAAGAGCCAATGCAGATTCAGGGACTTCTCTTCCATGGAATGTCTATACCGTTTTAACTATTTGTG
Source organism: Terriglobales bacterium (assembly GCA_035487355.1). Taxonomy (NCBI): domain Bacteria; kingdom Pseudomonadati; phylum Acidobacteriota; class Terriglobia; order Terriglobales; species Terriglobales bacterium. The sequence goes on from DATHMF010000055.1 coordinate 18,814, forward strand.
TGGGGTTCTATAACTTTTTGTCATCCCGACCGGAGCCGCGCACTTTGCGGCGGAGCGGAGGGACCTGGGTTTTTGCGGGCTACAAACGCAGCAATGCTCCAAATCTCGACAAGTCACAGGAATACCGCTATGCTGCCCGGCTGGGGAAACCGAACCGGCGTAAGCCGGAGTCGGTTGGATCACCGCATCTTCCTGTCATGTTGAGCGGAGCGCCGCGATCCTACCTCAGAGAAGAGAATCTGAAGCGCGGAGTCGAAACATCCCGAGGATGTCTTCAGAATAAATGCAGTGTCAGGGAATTCTCTCGATACAGCCGCATGCTAAATAACTTTGCAGCGAGCTGCGGCTTTCTAAAGACTTTTAATTTTTAATGTAAGGTAAAAAGTGCTTAGGATGAATAATGAATCTGTAGGGGCAGCGTAGAATTGCCGCTATTCGCGGGGTTAGAGTATGCCATTACCGTATCTATTCCACTGCAAAACGTGTCATAAGCCCATTCTGCTCCCATGTGAAACGCTTGCGCGCACGCTTGAAGATATAGCACTCCAATCCAAGGATGCTTCGCTTGTAGCCGTTGCATGTCATCACTGCAGCCATGTTCATACTTATGCCCTGACAAACGCGGAGCCGCTGACGGACGATGCCAAGGGTATGGAGATACTCTCGAACCAAAGCGGAGATATGGAAGTCGTTGCAACTCTCCTATGCGATGCGCAAGGTTGCGACAGTCTGCTACCACTATTCGCGCAATGGAGTGCGACCACCACTCCCGCAGAGAAGCAAACCGCCGCTGCCGCTTGGACATGGGCAGATATGACTTGCCAAAGTGGACATCCAATACGTAAGCCCGTCGTTGGTTCAGAGTCCTTTGTTTCCCTGAGCTGTCCGAATGGGAAACGAGAGGATTCGCAACGCTGTGATGCAATATTTGAGTATCCTAGAGATTGGTTTGAAGTAGGCAAGCGTATGGAGTGTCCATTCTGTGGGCTCACATTCAAACTTACCGCTGAACACATCCAAGAGCTTAAATAGGCTGGCAACACAGATTTAGCCCACTGCCCCTTTGAGGTCCGGCTTTACAGCCTTGCTTCCGGCAAATTACACTAGTTGTTTTGCAGCAGCTTGATCGGCGTCCGTTGAGGGACCCCCTTTGGCTCCGAGGTGAACGCGAAGCGATCCCCGGGCTGTCGAATTTTTAGAAATACACGCGAAGGAGAACTTTTCGATGGCAGAGAAGAATGTGGATGAAAAGGTTAAGCAGATCATCGTGGAACAACTGGGTGTAGATGAGGGTGAAGTCACGCCCAGCGCCTCGTTCGTAGATGATCTGGGTGCGGATTCACTGGATACGGTGGAGCTGGTCATGGCTTTCGAAGAGGCTTTCGACATCGAGATTCCGGACGAGGATGCGGAAAAGATCAAGACTGTGAAAGATGCGATTGATTACATCGCCAAGAATTCGAAAGGCGGAAAGTAGTTGGTTCTAGAAGCTCGAAGGGTCGTCGTCACAGGCTTGGGGCTGATATGCGCGGTGGGCAACACCGTGGAGGAGGTATGGAAGAACCTCCATGCCGGCCGGAGCGGGGTCCGGCGTATTACGCAATTTGACGCCTCCGAATTCGCCTGCCGTATTGCGGCCGATGTCAAAAACTTCGATCCTCTCAATTTCATCGAAAAAAAAGAGCTGAAGAAGATGGCCCGCTTCATCCAGTTGGCGCTTGCTGCAACTGATGAAGCCATGAACATGAGCGGCCTGAAGATCACGCCGGAAAATGCCACGCGCGTGGGCGTTCACATCGGCTCCGGCATTGGTGGTTTCGATGTCATCGAGCGTGAGCACAGCGCGCTGCTGGCTGGCGGTCCACGCAAGATTTCGCCGTTTTTTATTCCGTCGGCCATCGTCAACCTTGCGGCCGGCCAGGTCAGCATCCGCTGGGGGGCCAAAGGGCCCAACGAGGCCACCTGCACCGCCTGCACCACCAGCGCCCACTCCATCGGCGATGCTATGAAGATCATCGCTCGCGGCGATGCCGAGGTCATGATCGCCGGCGGCAGCGAAGCCGCGATCACTCCCATGGGCATCGGTGGATTCGCCGCCATGCGTGCGCTTTCCACCCGCAATGATGAACCGGAAAAAGCCAGCCGCCCCTTCGACGCCGGACGCGACGGCTTTGTGGTCGGCGAAGGCGCCGGCATCCTGATTCTTGAGGACCTGGAGCACGCCCAGCGCCGTGGCGCAAAGATTTATGCGGAACTAGTCGGCTATGGCATGAGCGCAGACGCGTATCACATTACCCAGCCTGCGGAGGGCGGCGAAGGGGCTTACCGCGTGATGTTGAACACGCTAAAAGATGCAGGCGTCGGTCCTGAAGTCGTGGATTACGTGAACGCGCACGGCACTTCCACGCCCCTGGGGGATCGCCTTGAGACCATGGCCATCAAGGCCGCCTTTGGCGAGCATGCGAAAAAACTGCCGGTAAGTTCAACCAAGTCCATGACCGGGCACGTGCTCGGCGGCGCAGGTGGCATTGAAGCCGGCATCACGGTGCTGGCCCTGCGCGATCAATGCCTGCCGCCCACGATCAATCTGGAAAATCAGGACCCCGAGTGTGACCTGGATTACGTCCCCAACCACGCGCGCAAAGCCAAGGTTGAGTACGCCTTAACCAACTCCTTCGGCTTCGGCGGCACCAACGGCTGCCTGCTGTTTAAACGCTGGGCTGAGTAGGTCTGATTCGCTGAGTAGCTCTGTTTCAACGAAGAAAACTGCGAGCGAAGCGTGCAGCAAAGGTGGGAAGTCCCCCGGGCTTTATTGATTCCTGTATTAATAACGCCCTAATTGCGCCGCTTGCGGCGCACGGTGGGAGCCCCCGGCTTTAGCCGGGGGTAAACGGGCTTAAAAATCGGGCTTTAGCCCCGGCGGAGCAGGATCAACGTCCGCTCCAGGCCGTGCCGATGACCACGGGTATTCACTCGCGACCAAGACCAATCCCGCGCGAACGGGATTTTCCCAAATATACTTGCGATGATAGGCGTAATCATCCACGTCCCGTATGCGATGCTCGTTGTTTCCTGCTTGCCATACTTCGTCACGAAAGGCAGCTTCTTTCTTGGCACGGAACGAAAAGCCTCCTTTGATGAATTGCATTGTCTTCTCAAGGGAAATGTCCGGCGCTGGAGTGAGCAGCAGATGAATATGGTCGGGCATAAAGACGTATTCGTGAATGGCGTATCGTTTCTTTTCGCGGTCGGCGCGCAAGAGATTTAAAAGAAGCATTGGCAAAGTTTCGGCGGTGAACAATGATCTTCTTTGATGGGTGCCGGCTGTTATAAAAAATGTTCGGATATTTTGCGGAGCTAACTTCATGGCTCACCGGGGCTAAAGCCCCAATTTTATTTCATCCTTACCCCCGGCTAAAGCCGGGGGCTCCCACCGGCGCCACTCGCTTCGCTCGCAGCGACTAGGTTTACGTTTTTGAGCTTTGATCTTGCACAACAAGGCGCATATCCAGAGAAATCGTCGGGAATGCGTGCGGGCATACCCATGACCTTGCAGCGCGCTTTGCGCGCAACGGGTGGGAGCCCCCGGCTTTAGCCGGGGGTAAACGGGTTTAGAAACGGGCTTTAGCCCCGGCGGAGCAGGATCAAGGTCCGCTCCACTCGCGACCGAGACCCATGGGGTGCCGGCTGTTATAAAAAATGTTCGGATATTTTGCGGAGCTAACTTCATGGCTCACCGGGGCTGAAGCCCAATTTTATTTCATCCTCACCCCCGGCTAAAGCCCGGGGCCGGAAAACATTTCTATCAGTTCGAATACACGCTGCCAGGGGCTCCTTGAGTGGATTTCTCCGGGAACTATCGCGTTCGTTCCGGTGTCAAATCTTGATGTGTTCCCGCTCACGAAATGGCTCTGGCGGCGTCTCAGTTCGAGGCGTGCCTGTCTCATCTACATCGCATTGGTTGTGATCTTGGCAAGCATAGGCATCGCCTTTCACCTGCAATCTATGCTTTTCGCCAGGCGAGTTAATCGGATGGTGACAGCGTTGTCGAGTTTGAAAACCGGCGTAACCTCCAGGGCGGAAGCACTGTCGCTCCTGCCCGAGCTCACCTTCACCCGGCCGGCGGATGGACTCTTCGACGTCTGCAATCCACGCTACATAGACAAGGCCGAAGAGTGCTCCTATCTCATCATCGATTCGCGGGCCACGGACGGGCTGTTTGCTCTTATCAACAAGGTCAGTGACTATACGTCTCCTTATCTGACCGATGACACATACTTATCTGTACTGAAGTATTGGGGATTCCGGTATTACCGATTCATCGTGCGTGTGCAGTTTCGCGAAGGTAAGGTGTCGGACTTCGGTTATTCGTTGGCAATCTCGGGACGAGGCTACAAGTCTTACGAGCTGATCCACGCTGACGTTGATTGCAGCAAACACTTGAGCGAGATAGGGCAGGATGAAAGCCCGCATTACCGCGTAATCCATCCTACCCCATGGGCCGAAAGCAGCATCACTGTGGACTTCACTTCGCATGCGCTCCGTGAGCTGCTGCAGCACGCTTTCCATCCACAACTAAAGTGCATGTGGCTTTCTTTTGCGGGATGCAAAGAAGCCAACCAGGTGCTTCCCGAAGCAGAAAACGACAGATTGAGAATGGAAAATGCAGCCTCTTTCTGAAAAAACCCTGTAAAGACTTCAATTAAATTTTCCACCGGAGCTGAAACAAAACTTTACTTTTCCAGGCTGGATTTCTGGGTTGCTGAGAAGTACAATTCTTCCAAAGTAAGTAATTACTTACTTACTTACTTTAAACGAGGCGCTTAGTAATTTTGCGTTGACGTCGTATTGGCCCAAGTGTCTCAGGCCGTAAAGACGAGGGCGAACCCCATCAAACCCAGGCTCTGGGCGAATGAAGAATACGCACGACAATGCAAGAAAGCCGAGGAGCCACATGCTCAATTCTTGCGTTGTTTCAGCTTCGCAGCAGCCTTCTCGATTCCCGGGCTGGGCAGCCTGTTTTGGACTGGCCTGCCTGCTTGCGCTGACTGGGTGCGCTGCTATACAGGTTCGCATGGGATCGAAGATTTACCTCGACAAGACTCCCGTCACCTCCATGCAGGCCAGCCTGCCTAAAGGTCCCGGTATTGCTCCGGGAGAGAAGTCCCCGCTGGTGGTGGCGTTAACTGGGCCGGACGGCACGGTATTAATGACGGAAGGGGCAGGCCACGGCAAGGTCCTGTGGAAGGACCTCACGGTCACGGCAAATGTGGCGGTGGCCAACAAGAAAGGCATTGTGTCTCTGCCCCAGGATCCCAGGATCAGTGAGGGGAAGGCGCCGCATGTCACCATTACAGCGCCCAGCCATCCTGGCATCCAGGCAGAGCTCGACATTCCCATTCGGTATGACTACAACTACACCGCGAATTTCTACGGCAACAGTGGCTCCAAAGGTCTCGACGGCAGCGATGGAATTGGCGGCATGAGCGGTAGCATGGGCTCCATGGATCCTGAACATCCATCTGCGGGCGGCGACGGCTCGAATGGGAGTAGTGGCAGCGATGGCGGGCGTGGAGGATCTGGAGAGGATGGGCCGCCAGTACAGGTGAGGGTGGCGCTCAGGTCAGGGAACCATCCGCTGCTCCAGGTAGGTGTATCCGCAGGAGGCGGTGAGAGGCTGTTCCTGATGGATCCCCAGGGAGGTTCCCTAACGGTAAGCTCCGAGGGAGGCGCCGGAGGGGCAGGGGGGAAGGGCGGACGGGGAGGACGGGGAGGCTCTGGGGGTATCGGAACGCCCAACGGACGGGACGGAAGCGATGGCTCCAGCGGAAGTGATGGCTTGGAGGGGTGGCGGGGGAGTGGCGGGAAAATCACCGTAACCTACGATCCGCAAGCCAAACCCTTCTTGAGTGCGATCCGGCTCTCCAACCCAGGGGGCCCAGCCCCGGTATTCAAGGAAGAACCGGTAGCTCCCCTGTGGTGAGCGATTAGATCTCTTATGAGCCTTTGTTCTTGGCTAAGAGCTAAGGGCTAAGAGCTTCTTGAGCTGAGTGCCTGGGGTGCCCCAACTCGCGCGTCCAGCGCGTGTGGGAACAAACTCATCGTGCTCGAGAATGCACTTGATGATATGAATGACAACTTGAAACTCGAAACCTGAAACTGTTCTTAAAAGTCAATACTTTAATACCATAATGGTACCAGTTGTTCTTGGGGCCAAACTGGTATCATCCTGCTGCATTCCACCCAATCCATGCCACCCTATCTGATGTACCGGAAAGGAGGTACAAAAAATGGGTTTTAAAGAACTTTTCAATGACAAACCCCGCTGCCAGCACTTCAGCGAAGACGGCAGCCGCTGTAAAGCCGATCCCCAGACCGGCAAACCCTATTGCTTTTTTCACGACCCCGACCAGAAACAAAAACAAGCCGCAGCCCGCAAGCAAGGCGGCCAGATCCGTAGCCGTCCGCCTGAGGTCATCCTGCCGCCCGGCTACAAGCCTGGCCCCCTGAAGGACCTCTCCCAGGTTCACCAGCTTCTGGAAGACATCGCCAACTACGTCTGCAGTGGAGAAATGGACCTGCGCACCGGCCGCTTCCTCTGTCACCTCGGCAATTCCGTACTCGCGGTCCTGAAACAACAAGCTCGCGAGCAGCGCCAGGCCGCAGGCGAAGCCGCCCGCGCAGGCAAAAAACCGCACTATGACCGCGTCAGCCTGAATATCGCCCCGATTGCCCCTAACTTCAATTTCGATTCCGAGAAAAACGTCCCAGGCACGAAAGCCATCAGCCCCTACTCCCCGGCCAACAAGCAAGACACACCAGAAGACAAACCAGATCTAGCCCGGCAAAACACCGTCAGCCCCG
>DATHMF010000056.1 GCA_035487355.1 Terriglobales bacterium
TTCTTTTCTTGACTCCAGCGCTTCACGGTCGTAGCAAAGACTTCTGCGGCCTTTAGGACTTTCCGGTGAACAATCGTAAAAAATGTATTCGCCCGTCTTTTTATCATGACTAACAACATCCGGTTCACCGCCAGTCCTTTCCATTTCGTTGATTGACCACAGTTTTTCTGGATTCGCTTCCAGCTTTGCTTGTGTGTTAACCCATTCAAGACCTTTGTGGCGGTTCATGTTTTTCTCGAAACGGGCTTTCAATGCTGCGAGCAGTTCTTTACGTTGTTCTGGTGGCAACTCCTTTTTATTCCTCTTAAGTGGTTGGTGCATTCTTTTGCGGGACATTGTTTTTGCGACCAGTCGATTCACGACTTTTGAGCCGCCTGAGGTGGCAAGTTAGGCGTTTCAACCCCGAACTGCCTGGCGTACTCCGCGTGCAGCCGCTGCCAGCCGGGGAACTTCATGGCCTCGGGACCGACGATCCGGCCGATGGGAGTTCCGCTGAGAAGGTGATCCAGAACATCGAAGCAAATGTGCCACCCGGCAGCGCCCATTGCGATGAAGCGGTGACCGATATTGGTCCACAGCGTCAGGCGCGTGCCGCCACTTAAGGCTTCGAGTTGCCACCGCATATCGAAACCGCCCCACTTGTACTCGAGCACCTCGGGAGCGTCGGCTCGCGTCACTTTTGTTTCGGTAATGTGCGGCGTGGGGGCTCCCACCGTGGTGAGCTTCACCGTGGTTCCAACCGTACCCAGGCTCCCATCGGCGTCGAAAGGTGCCCACTCGCGTAGATGCGCCGGGTCGGTAAGCGCCTGCCAGACTTTTTCCGGCGACTGTCGCAGTTCTCTGACGAGAATGAGCGTCCACTTGTCTTCACCGTTTTGTCCCCGGTCCTTTCGTACCTGCGCTCCGCTGGCCGGACTCGGTGTGTACTGCTCGCGATCGGTCATCTTCTTCTCGTTGTCTTTCTTTTCGTTAGTGTCGATTGATCCATGCGATCGAGGTGGCGTTCGAGAGCATCTACGCGAGCGGACCAGAACCGGCGGAACGGAGCCAGCCAGGCTTCCACCTCCTGAAGAGGTTCAGGTTTCAGCCGGTAGAGACGGCGCTGTGCGTCCACCGTGGATTCTACGAAACCGGCCTCGCGCAGCACTCGCAGGTGCTTTGACACGGTCGGCTGCGGCATACGAAGCTGACGCTCGATCTCTCCCACCGACTGTTGTGACGAGACCAGGAGGCCCAATATCGCGCGGCGATTCGGCTCCGCAATGATTTCGAATACAGATTCCACTCTCTTAATATACTCCACAGAGCATATACGTGTCAAGGTATATAAAGGCAGGCGGCCAGGCGGCGGTTTCAGTCGGCTTGCGGGGATGCGCCGTGCGATGCGTTTTTAGCGGGTGCGATTCAGAGCGCATCTTTTCGATCCGATCATTGCAAAGCGGAACGACGAAGGCGGGTAAAGTAAACCTAATGGAGTCGATAGATTTAATGAATTTGACGATACCAACCCAGCCCTGTAATTTGGAACTTGTTTAAATCAACGAAGGTCAGGCAGCTCAAAGCCCCGACCCACTGGACCTCCAAAAACCATGGCAAAATACAAACTCGAATATATCTGGCTTGACGGCAAGACTCCCGTTCCCGACCTGCGCGGCAAGACTCTGCTGAAGGCCTTTGACCATCCACCCACTCTTGCTGATGTACCCAATTGGGGTTTTGACGGCAGCTCTACCATGCAGGCCGAGGGCAAAAGCTCTGACTGCGTGCTAAAACCTGTGGCTCTGTATCCTGATGGAAGCCGCAAAGACGCTTATATCGTTCTTAGTGAAGTCATGCACCCGGATGGCACCCCGCATTCCACCAATGCACGCGCTACCATCGAGAATGACCCTGACTTGTGGATTGGTTTTGAGCAGGAGTACTTCCTCTACAAAGATGGGCGTCCTCTGGGCTTCCCGGAAGAAGGCTACCCTGGCCCGCAAGGCCCATACTACTGCGGCGTTGGCTACAAATACATGGGCAGCGTGGCCCGTCAAATCGTCGAGGAACATCTGGAACTCTGTCTCCACGCCGGCATCAATCATGAAGGCATCAACGCTGAAGTCGCTAAAGGCCAGTGGGAATTTCAGATCTTTGCCAAGGGCTCTGCCAAAGCCGCCGATGATACCTGGACCGCTCGCTATTTGATGATGCGTCTCTGTGAGAAATACGAAGTGGATATGGTGTTGTATTGCAAACCCATCAAAGGCGACTGGAATGGGTCTGGCATGCACTGCAACTTCTCGAATAAATACCTCCGCGAAGTCGGCGGCAAGGAATACTTTGAGGCCGTCATGAAGGCGTTCTCCGACAACATCGCGGCCCACATCGGTGTGTATGGCCCAGATAACCATCTGCGTTTGACAGGCCACCACGAAACGCAAGCCATTGACAAGTTCAGCTATGGTCTCTCTGATCGTGGTGCTTCGATCCGGATGCCTGTTCACTTTATCAAGAACGGGTACAAGGGCTATCTGGAAGATCGCCGCCCGAACGCCGAAGGTGATCCATACCAGATCGTCTCGCGCATTCTGAAGACGATCAATAGCGTCCCGAAGCCTGGGGTACGACAGGCCGTAGGCGTCGGAGGCGTGTTAGCCGAGTAACGAGTGCGGCCATTCGACTGGTCGTTTAACTCCCGATTAAGTCAGATAACCAGACAAGTTCCCTCCGGCCGCCAATATGCTACAGGCCCAATTCAGGAGGGAACTTGATCTGTGGCAGGTTGCCACGAAATCTCCGAGAGAAGCTCTAAGATCGTCCCCTTGGGCACGCCATTTTTTCTAAGGGCTCCGCAACACAGCAAGCCTCGAAATCATCAGGCGTACGTGACAGGTGCGTTCTCAGTTGCCTTTGACTGTCTTTCGCAGCGGGTTGTTGTAGATCTCAATCTGTAGAGCCCGAATTTCCTCCGCGTAAGGAGCGAGGGCCTTGGCTCCAAGCGAGCTAAGGGCCTTCTTTTCCGAGACGCTCAAGCCCCCGCCGGCCTGTGGCGGGTTCTCGTCATCCGGGGCCGGCAGGATACTTTCGACCGCTTCCTTGGCGTTACTGTAGCTTGCGACGTTCTGCTCTTCGGCAACGATATCGTCGAGCTGGCTGGTCAACCGGATCGCTCGGAAGATCGTGTTCTTTTGGTCCTCGGTGAGCTCGCTGGACTGCGCCGTATGCACGTTGGGAATGCGACTGAAGGCATCAACCGTGGCGAGGTCATCGGGCAGCGGATTTTTAACACGGGCAGCTGTCGCCCGCATGACCTGGAGATAGGTGTTGACGTCTTTGTCCGTGACCTTTGTGGTCTCGCCCGTTTCTCCCGAGGAGCCCCTGTGGCTGCGCATCTCTTGAATCACGATAAAGAGAACCACGCCCACGGCTATCCCAATCAGTCTTTTCCCAAGTCTTCCCATCTTGCCTCCTGAAGGAACAAATGGTCTTAGCGCTTCTGAACGCAATAATATATATGTTTTGAAGTCCTAAAAAGGGAGATTCTCAAAACGAATCGAAACACCGATTCTCCATCAACTGACCACAAAATTCCTGAAGATCGGTAAAAGACTTTAAAAATAATAAGGTGTTAATGGTGTTTTGGAATGTCTGAAATTTCCCCGGGGGTTTGCTCCGCCGCTATATCGTTGCGGGCAAGAAGGAACGATGGAAGTTTGCACCAAAAATCGCGCGCATTTTATATCATCATTATTAAAAGATTGTTAAAAAACGTGCTTTTAAGCGTGAACTATTCCCAAACTCTCTCTTTAATCCCACTTCAGGAATCAAAAGTTTCAACCCGCGACATTTCGGCAACCAAGAGTATTTTTCTTATTGTTTTGCAATTCATCATGCTAAACTCTTCTGCTGTCTTCACTGGTAATCGTTAAAAATAAAATTCATGAAAGGATCCTTAAATGAGATTCCTTAAGACTTTAAGTTTTCTGATACTGTTTTCAACTTTAACCTTCGCGCAGGCTGCTGCTCCGAAGGCTGCATCGCCTTCAGCCTCCGATTCCACGGTGGCCGATGAGCTCAAGAAAATGCAGGATGCTCTGGCTGCGCAGCAAAAACAAATCATGCTCCAGCAGCAGGAAATTGAAGCTTTGCGGGGCCAACTTGCCACCAACAGTGAAGCGCATGTGGTGGATGCCTCCATGCACTCCCTGGAACCGGCGGATGCAAACGCCGTAGCCGTGGCGCAGGGTTCGCAGCTTACCGAGCCCGAGAAGCCCAAGGAGTCGCCGCTCTCTTTCCGTATTGGCGCCGCCCAGTTCACCCCCGGCGGATTCGTGGATTTCACCACGGTCTTCCGTAGCACCAACACGGGCAACCCCATCGGCACGAATTTTAACGCCATACCCTACAGCAACACCATAGTGGGTCACCTGACCGAACTCCGCATGACGGCGCAGCACTCTCGCCTGAGCTTGAAAATGAATACCAAGTATGGCGAGAACAACATCACGGGTTACGTCGAGGCCGACTTCAATGGCAACGACGCAGCCAACACGTTTGTCAGCAGCAACAGCCACACCAATCGCCTGCGTCTTTATTGGGTAGATTTGAAACGCGGCAAGTGGGAATTTCTGGGCGGCCAATCGTGGAGCTTGCTGACGCCGAATCGCGTCGGCATATCGCCCGATCCTGGGGATGTCTTTAACACCCGCAATATGGATCCTAACTACCAGGTTGGCTTGCAATGGGCCCGTCAGGCTGGCTTCCGCATCGGCTACCATCCCGATGAACATTGGGCGTTGGCTCTAGGCGTTGAGAATCCAGAGCAATATGTCGGCGCCGGCGAAGTAATTTTCCCCTTCCAGTTTAATGCTCAACTGGGGGTACAGTTCGACGCCGCCAATAACACTGGCACACCCAACGTGCACCCCGACATCATTCCCAAGATCACCTATGACAACAACTTTGCGGGAGACAGGCATTTCCACGGCGAGGTGGCCGGATTGCTGACTACGGTAAAAATTGCCACTGTGGGTCAATTTGGTATTCCTACTCATTCCACAACCGGCGGCGGCGGGTCCGGTTCTCTTAACGTAGATCTGTTCAAGCAGCTTAAGTTTATAGGAAGCGCCTTCTACAGCTATGGCGGTGGCCGCTACATCTTCGGACTGGGACCGCAGGCTGTCGTCCGTCCGATCGCCACGGGTAATGTAGTGGTTCCATTTGATACGCGGATCTCTCTGGTGCACGCCGGCGGGACCGTTTTTGGGTTCGAAGCTCCTATCAACAAGAGCATCACACTGGCCGGGTACTACGGCGGAGCTTACTTTCAGCGTAACAGCTTTCCCGACATCACAAGTCCGATCGTCCTGGGGTTCCCAATTTCTTGCAACGGTCTGCATGGTACCTTGCAAAACAAGCCTTGCATTGGGTTTGGTGGAGGCAACAGCCCCAACAGCGCGAATCGCGCCCTGCAGGAAGGCACCTTCGATTGGATCCAGACCTTTTTCAAGGACCCGCAGCATGGAACGCTGCAGTTGATCATGCAGTACTCCTATGTGACGCGCAGCCCGTGGTTCGTAGCTGCCGGAGCGCCCAAGAACGCGCACCTCAGCATGGCCTATGTGAACCTGCGTTACATACTGCCCTAGTCTTGCTCACCCTTCTGAGCTCTTGGAGCGCCGGTTTTTCCGGCGCTCTTTTTTTGTGGCAGCTAAAAATAAAAGCCCAGGGTGGGAAACCAGATTCAAGTATGCCGAGCGAAGCTCGCCCTGAGCGGGGCCAAAGGGGAAGGATCTTGGGATTGCTCTTGGTTTGATGGTTCGAGGGGTGATGCCAATAGGGCGAAATGACTTTCTAAAATGACTCAATGACCCGATGACCCAATCTCCAATTCTTCTCCGCGTCTCTGCGCCTCCGCGGTAAACAATTATTTCTGCGAATCACACCTTGCTCAGCCCCTGCTCCAGATCAGCGATCAGGTCATCTACATGCTCAATGCCGACCGAAAGCCGCAGCAGGCCCTCGGGCGTGCCGAAGTTCGGGGGCTCGACCGAGGCGCGATGCTCGATGGTGCTTTCCGTCCCTCCCAGGCTGCTGGCCCGCCGGATAATACGAAGCCCCGTGGTTGCGCGAATCGCCTGTTCGCGTCCGCCGCGTACCAGGAACGAAAGCAAACCGCCGAACTGCTTCATCTGCTTTCTAGCAATGTCGTGGCCGGGGTGCGTCTCGAGTCCGGGATAAAGGGATTTCTCCACCGCCGGATGGCCGGCCAGAAATTTGGCAATCGCCAGGGCGTTTTCTGCCTGGGTGCGCACCCGCAAACTCATAGTGCGGATTCCGCGATGCAGAAGCCAGCAATCAAACGGAGAGGGGACCGCCCCGCCCGCGCTCTGGATCATGCGGATCTTCTGGAAGAAAGCATCGTCCTCACGGCTGACAATTGCGCCGCCCAGTACGTCGCTGTGTCCGCAAAGATATTTGGTCGTGGAGTGCATCACCATGTCGGCGCCCAGCTCGAAGCATCGCTGCAGAATCGGAGTGCCGACGGTGTTATCGCAAAGCAGGCGCGCTCCCGACGAGTGGGCAAGTTTGGCAACTTCAGCAATATCGCTCACCCGCATTTGCGGGTTCGAAGGTGTTTCCAGCCAGATGAGTTTGGTCGTGGGCCGGATAGCGCTGCGTAGCAACCCGAGATCGCTGGTGTTAACCAGACTGCACTCCAGCCCCCACGGCTTCATCACATCCAGCAGGAGCTTGGTGGTGCCATAAAAGCCCTCTGTGGCGATGACATGATCGCCCGGCGCAAGCGCCTGAAACACCGCCAGCGTCGCCGCTGAGCCGGAAGCGAATGCCGCTGCTGCCTTACCGCCTTCCAGCTCAACCAGCGCGCGCTCCAGCGCCCGCCGGTTGGGATTCGAGGCGCGCGTATAGATGTGTCCGTGCTTGTAGCTGCAATCTTCTGCGCGTTCAAAAATTGTGGAGAGGGTTATCGCCGGAACGATAGGTTCATTTTCATTCGGCGTTAAACTGTGGCCTGCGTGTACGGTCAAAGTCTCAATTTTCATAGTAGTTTCCCACTGAATTTCAGATTTACGATTTTCGATTTGAGATTTATCGATGAAATGTTAAAAATCATCTGGAATCAAAAAATCGTAAATCGTAAACCATAAATTCAGGATTGTTTCTCGCTCGTAATCGCCTGCTCCAGCATCTCCACGCGATAGCCTGCGTCTTCGGCCACGCGCATCCGGGTTTGAATCTGTTTTTGCAACAAGGATAATTTTTCCAGATCAAGCGGCTGCGTCTTGGCGATCTCGAGCAGTGCGCGTAAATTCATCCACCACAGCAAGCGTTCGAATTGCTCTTTTACCAGGTAGCTTACTTCTTCGTGTTTGTGTACGCCGATGGCCCAGGCAACATCGGGATCATGCACCCAACTGAAGGGCGCAGTGGAAAGAGAGCTATGCGCAAAAGAGGCACGCAGCCGCGCTGCTGCCCGCCAGCGTTCTTCATCCACCTGGCCGCTCGAGGCGAAGGCTTCGCCCAGGGGATCCCGCAGCCGCAAGGCGTCAAAGAGCCGGGTGGAAGCGGCTTCATGCTGCAGCGGATTCTGCAGATGGCCCAGCGCATCCACCGCACACCAAGCTAAAATTGTGCTCCAAATCGCAATGGCTTTTTGATGCGGGATATCGCCAACCGGCAGAATAGCGGCGGCTTCCCCGATCCACGCAGGAAGATCGTCTATTTCTTGATGCAAGGTTGCCAGCCGCATCGCGGCAAAGAGCTGTACGACGAAAATTTGTTCGGCGGCATCGCGGTCTCCAATCCACTTCTCCTCCGGCATCAAGCCGGCAGATTTTCCTGCGCCACTCGAAACATAGCGCTGGCTTTCAGCCAGCAGAATCCCGGCGCGGTGCATGGCCGTATCCACTACAGACAGGATGCGGGCCTTGGTTGCAGTGCTTTCAGGTGCAGCCGCACAATCGGCCAGGGCCTCAGCCAGTGCGGGATCCACCACTGCCCGCAAAGCATCGTGCACCGGCTTGAGCTGGAGCTCCCGCAAAGCGTCTTCTAAGCTGGAAACACCACGTCCGGCCAGCGTGTCGCACAAGAGTCCCCAGGGATGCGTACCGTCATCTCTTAAATCGCGCCACTCCAGAAACACGTGGCACTGATAGGCGTGCAACTCGACACATAATCCCCGCTCGACAAGATCGCGGGCACGCTGTAAGTAGGCGAGCCCGGTAAGCGCATCGCGATAGGTCACAAGCATGGAGTGGTCCGTCGAGAGTGCAAAAGACTCACCCAGCGTTCGTTGCCGCAGATGACTGCCGCCATGCGACTTCTCGGCATAGGCACAGGACGAGCGAATCCAGCCACGGGTATTGGCGTAGCGGTTGTGATAAACCACCAGCACGCGCTCCTCGCCTTCGCGGTTGGAATAGGCAAACACATTTTCGTTAACGTGACCGTCGTCAGTGAAGAAGTCGTAAAGCAGGAACTCGTGCACCTCGGCGAAAAGGTGCCGCCGATGCAGCAGAGGTACGATTTCCCTTTCGTGCCGCGACACCAGCCACGGGTCGGGTTTCTCGTCGTAGTAAGCGCGGCGGTACTCCATGCCATATCTTTCGCTGTATCCCTCAATCTGGCCATGCCCGAACATGGGTAGCCCCGGTAAGGTCACCATCATGGTGCAGATACCGAAGTACTTGTCGCCTTTCCCGAATTGGTCCACGGCTGTGCGTTCATCGGGGTTGTTCATGAAGTTGACGTAACGCTTAAGAACGTCGGGATCAAACGTCAGCGTATTTTTGATCACCGTGCGGTAATTGGAATTTTCCTCGTCGCGCAGCATGTTCATGAAGGCGCTGTTGTAGACGCGGTGCATCCCCAGCGTTCGGACAAAATAGCCTTCCATGAACCAGAAGGCCTCAGCCAGCAGCAAAGTGTCCGGGACCTCGGCGGCTACGCGGTCTACAACTTCTCTCCAGAACTCCACAGGCATGGCGGCGTCAAAGGCGGCTTTGGTCAATCCATGTTCGGCACGGGAAGGAATCGCTCCGCCCGTTCCCGGTTCGGGAAACCACAGCCGCTGGTAGTGGCGCTTGGCCAGGGTCATGGCCGCGTCGAAGCGGATAATGGGAAACATCCGCGCGACGTGCAAGATGGTCTGGATCACCGCCTCACGAACCTCCGCATTCAGGTAATTCAACTGGGCTGTGTCGTTCCAGGGGAAGCTGGTGCCATCGTTTCCGTGGTAGATGTACTGTGTATTTCCCGTCCAGCGGTCTACGCGCCGAAAGACAACGGCGGCGTCGCTGCGATTGAAGTAATGATCTTCAACCTTGATCTCCACGCGGCCATCACTCGAGAGATCGGGCCCATTGAAGCTGTAAGAAGGGAACGGACTGTAGGGCAGCGAGAGAAACCAATCCGGATGCTCGATCACCCACCGCGAATCAATCCCCATATGGTTCGGCACCATATCGCTGGCGAGGCGAATGCCCCGCGCCCACGCCCGGTTCCGCAGATTGACGTAGGCGGCCTCTCCGCCCAGGTCTTCGGCAATGTTGTATTCGCGCAGCGAATAAGCCGATGCCACGGCTTCAGGATTGCCACAGAGCTGCTTGATGCGTTGCGATGCCTGGCTGCGCTCCCAGACTCCGATGAGCCAAAGGCCGTTGAATCCGCGGCGCGCAAGCAAATCCAGCTCCTCGTCAGGAATCTGGTCGAGTTTGTGCACATGGCGTTTATGGGCTTTGGAGATCTGGTCGAGCCACACATAAGCGCTCTTGGCCATCATCACCGTGCGCGGCATCCAGTGCTGGTCAGGACTGAAGCGCTCGTATTCTTGCTCAGCGCCGCGAAAATGCGGGATCGCGGCCGCGCTCGAATCGCCAAAGGTTGGCCCGCCGCCGAAGTGCTGCTGGTCAGGAGGATGAAAGCGCATCCAGATCGCCAGCTCTTCTTCTTTCAGCACATCGAGCGCCGTCAGCATTTTTTGTATGAAGTCGCCCAGCAAGCCGGACCACTTGTCCCGAATGAAAGCCAACTGCCCTTCCAGCGAATCGGGTGAAGCCAGCGCCGGTGCGCGCAGCATATCTACCAGGTTCTGGTTTTCCGGACCAAAGCGCGGACGCGTCTCAAAGTAATCGCGCAGCGCGGCAGTAATTTTTGGATAAGTGCTCTTCGTCGAGAGCTCTTTATCGTCGAACAACTCCTTGAATTTCTTGAACCCCGGATTGAGGTTGGCCAGCCATAGCATCATCAACTCTTCGAGCGTCACAGCACGATGCGGCACGCCTGCCGTAGAAGCGGCGAGCCAATCCGCCGCTGTTTGTTGACCACGGTAAACTGCAACCGAAGGAAAATGTTCGACAAAGGCCAGCAGGGTACGGTCCAGGGATTCGTCGCCCAGCCGCGAACCGAACCAGGCCAGCGCCTCCACCATCACCTGCGGATCGCGTTGCTGGCGATAAAGCGCCGCCACGGCGTGCAGGGCTTCATCAATCAGCGCCATGGCATTGAGCGCTGCGGGATACACCGCGCGCTCGGGATGGTGCTCCACGTCGCGCGCCAGGTTTATGCGGTGAGCAAACTCGCGGCTTGCCTTCAGATTGGCAAAGATCACGTTGCCGGTCAGGGTGAACAGAACGTCGTCAAAGCCATAGCGGTCACGGGCTGCGCGCGAAACATGAAATTCGAATGTCGGGCTCTTTTTCATCCCTCGTAATAGTACTATTTAGCGGCTTCAGGTGTGCGATGCGGAGGTCAGCATTAGCGTTGTTCTTACCAGCGTTTTTCTGGGCCGCGTCCCAGCGATTGATGATGATTCAGTTGCAGCGTTTGCTCCGCGCCAGCGAATCGGCCCTGCCCCACACATGCTGGCAGCGTTTTAATATCCAAGGTCGCTTTGTAGCGAGAATCAGGATGGAGCCGGAATTCACGCTCGCGTTCAGGGCAGCTTCTTAATACTTTTGCGGAACTTTGCTATCTCATCCGCGTGTTTGTCAGCCATCCCGGGAGCGGCAAAAAGAAGATAAATTACCGGCTTCTTTGCGGTTATGAGATCCACCGTCCACTCGATGGTTGTTCCCTCCACTTCTCCAGTGCCGGACTCGCTCGTGACGGGCATTCCATTCAAAATATCTTTCTTGGCTGGTTTGGTGACCTTCTGGTTCTTTATGGTCTTTTCCAGCTCAGGGCGAAGGCTTTTGAGCGCATCGTCGCCGGTCATACTCTCAAGAGCCCACAAGACCACGCTCACGGAAGAGTCCGGGGAGGTAATTGTCAAAGTGCTATCTTCGGGCTGGGCCGTCCATCCGGCAGGAAGTTCGAATTGAATCCCGGCGTCGGTATTTTTGAAGACTTTAGGAGAGACAGCTTCTTCTGTCGCAGCCCAACTGCCCGCCTGCGGAAGTGTCGAAATGGCCACAAGAGGAGCCAAGGCAAGTGGCGCGCCGACTGCGCCACTACAGGCTGTCGACAGAAAAAGAGCTATTCCTAGGCGCTTCACGTGGGTTCGACCTTAATGAGAATTTACTTGTTTGGCCCCAAAGAGACGATCATTGTACACCCCTGGCTTGCTTTAAACCTCAGGGGCTAAAAGTCTGAGCAATTTAAAGGCCTTAAGGCACGAAGAGTAAGCTGGAAAATAGACCGCGAGCCCCGGAGGGGCGACACGCGTCTTTTGATCAGGGTAAGTTGCAGAAGATCGAAGCTAAGAGCTAAAAGCTATTTTTCCGCATTCTGCTGCGATGGTTGCTGTGCGGTTTCAGGTTCTGGCTGTGCGCCCTTGCCAATGGGCAGCTCTGCAAGTCCGCCCATGATGCTGCGCTCGTTATCGTTGAACATGCTCTTGAAGCGCTCGGAGTTGAGCACCTGCTCGCGTTGCTGCGGGTCCATTTGCCGCAGGTTGCGCAGCGCCAGTTGCATCATCTTGCGCCGGTTTTCCGGAATGTCGCGCAGCCTTCCCTGCAAATTCCGCGCCTGCTGTTGCTGCTGCGGAGTCAGACTATCGAATTCCTTCATGCGTTGAATGACGCGTTCTTTCTGCTCTGGCGGCAGCTTATTAAATTCCGTTAAGCGGTTCTGCAATTGCTGCTTCTGCTCCGGAGACAGCTTCTGGAATTGCGAATCGTGATTAAGCGCCTTCTGCTGCTCCACCGGACTCAAGTCTTTATGCTGGTGAAGCCACTCGCCCACCCGTGGGTTGGCGGGCCGGACGTTCTGTATTCTGGGCTGGTTGCGCGGCGGATCGCTGGGATGAGGCCCCTTGGAACCGGCATAGGCAAACGAGCATGCCAGCACAACGCATGCCAGCATCACCGAAATTGCCCTTCTGCGAATCACGTTACCTTATGGGTTCCGATCCTGTTGCTGTTGTTGCTGCTGTTGGGGTTCATCGTCATACAGCAGATCGAAGTTATTATAAACATCCGCATTTTTGTCGAGCGCCTGCAAATCAGAGACCGCCGCGCTGTCGTTGACTTGGACCGTCGGCGGCACTGCTTGATACACCATCACACCGGCTGCGATGGCGAAAGAAAGCGCTGCAGCCATCACCGGCTGCCAGCGTACATGCAGCCAGCCCGCCTTGAGCCAGCCAAAATCGTTGCGTTGCTGTAAGGTCTTTTCTTCGCGCAGACGTGCCTGCAAACGGACGTCAAAATACGGTGAGGGCTCCGGCGCGCTCCAACCATCCAGCAGAGCCATGGTTTGGCGCAGCGATTTTACCTCGGCCGCGCAGGCCGCACACTCTTCCACGTGGCGCGCGGCATTTTGATCTACCGTGGCGCCGGGCGTCACCAGATCGAAAATTTGTTCACGGACATCTTTACAATTCATACCAACCTCACAGCAAGTCCTTCAATTTCTCGCGCAACGTCTCGTAGGCCCGAAACAGCAGTGACTTGGTTGCTGATTCACTCATCTTTAGAACGTTGGAAATCTCCCGATAATCCATCTCCTGATACTTATGCATGAGAACCGCCAGCCGTTGCCTTTCCGGCAGGGCCTCCACGTGGCTCCGTATCTTCTGCATGCGCTCACGTTGCACCAGCTCTTCTTCTATCGTGCAATGGTTGTCAGCCACGTCGAGCGACCGGCCACTTTCCTCGTCAGGCTCATCCAGACTGACGCTGACCTCGGCCCGCTCGGCCTTGGTGTCACGCAGGTGGTTCAGCGCCAGGTTGGTTGCGATCCGGTATAACCAGGTGCTGAACTTGGCCTCGGCCGCATAACTCTGCCGTGAGCGATAAACCCGCAGAAAGACCTCTTGTGCCAGCTCCTCCGCCACAGATTGGTTCCGCGCCATGCGGAACATGAAACCGATCATCGAGCGTCGGAATTTCTGTACCAGGTAATCGAAGGCGCTATCATCGCCGGCCTTCACTCGCAGCATGATCTCGGAGTCGGAAAGCTCGACGATGACTCCCGGCGCGAGCGTCAGGGCTGCCTCGCCGGAAGGCGCTTGATTTGTCGTGCCTCCCAGGCCAGCAAAACCGGCTTGTTTCAGCGCAACGCTGCTCACACCCGAGTTAACCCCGCTGGAGCCGGAAAGTTGCGCGGAATCAGCGGCTTTGGCCCGCGTGGAAGAGGCTAGCGGGTCTGCCACAGGAGGCCGGGATTCGGAACCAGAAGGCATAAAAAAGAACTGACCAGAAATTGTAGTACATATGGCCCGTTTTTACGCAAAATACAGAATTTGAAAGGCTTGTATGCCCTTCTTATCAGGGGGCTTAACAGCTTTATATTTCAAGACTTAGAGGACCTTTACAATCAGAGGACGTTGCAGCGTAGTCTTTAACATGAAAGCATCGCAATCCGCGAAAATCTGTGAAATCCGCAGTGGGTTCCTTGGAGCTTGGAGCTTAGAGCTTGGAGCTGTCTTTTAATGCGGTTTGGGCGAGCGCCTCTGCACCAGCACGGTCGAGTTACTAATGGCAAAGTTGAAATCGCCTCCATAAGCCGCAGTGACCTGGTGGTTGCCAATCGTCCATTGATTGGTCGTGTAGGTGGCGATTCCCCCTCCGTTCAACGGCGCAGTACCCATTTGCCTTGCGCCGTCCCAGAAAGTCACTGTTCCCGTCGGCGTTCCCGTGGATGTGACCGTCGCCGTCAGAGTCACATATTGTCTGAATGACGACGGGTTCAAAGATGAGACCACGACCGTAGTCGTAGACGTCTTCGGATTTACTTGCTGAGGCACGACCGGCGAAGTGTTCCCCAGGAAGCTTGAGTCGCCCGCGTAGCTTGCCGTCATCGGATGGCTTCCCAGCGCCAGCGCCGAAGTAGAGAACGTGGCAACTCCGCTGCCATTCAGCGTGCCCGATCCTAATTTGGCGGCGCCATCGAGGAACAATACGCTACCGGTAGGAAACACGCCGCCGAGCTGTCCCAGGGTGGCGGTGAAGGTCACCGAATTCCCCAGCAACGATGGATTCGCTGAGGAGCCCAGGCTCACTGTAGGCGTCCCCTTGCTTACCATCTGGGTGATGGACGCCGATGTGCTGCCCGTGAAATTGCCGTCGCCGCCGTAAACCGCCGTGATGCTATGACTGGCAACGCTGAGGTTTGAAGTTGAGAACGTGGCCGTGCCGCCGCTGACCGCTCCTGTTCCCAGCGTAGCCGCGCCGTCTTTAAAGGTGACCGTACCCGTCGGAGTTCCGGCTCCCGTCGCCACGGTTATCGTGGCCGTGAAGGTCACGGAAGTTCCAAGGATTGAGGGTGATCCTGAAGTGCCCACGCCAGTCGTGGTCGTCCCTTGGCTTACATTTTGAGTAATAGATCCGGACGTACTGCCAACAAAGCTGCCATCGCCTGCGTAAACCGCGGTAATGCTATGGGCGCCGACAGCTAATGCAGCCGTGGAGAACGTGGCGTGTCCGGCGCCGTTGAGCGCTCCCGTTCCCAGCGTGGAAACGCCGTCCATGAAGGTAACGGTGCCCGTCGGAGTTCCCGCCCCAGTGGCCACTACGATGGTTGCCGTAAACGTCACCGAGTTTCCGAAGATCGAGGGTGACCCGTTGGTCGCTACGCTGCTGGTGGTGGTTCCCTTGTTCACGTTTTGATCAATCGGTCCCGAGGTGCTGCCGCTGAAATCAGTGTCGCCGTTGTAGGTGGCGGTGATCGGATGGCTGCCCACAGACAGGGCCGATGTGGGGAATGTCGCTGTGGTGCCGCTCAGCGCTACCGTCCCACCTCCGATCGGAACGCCGTTGTCATTGAAAGTAACGGTCCCCGTAGGCGTGCCTGCTCCGGGCGAATTCACCGATACATTGGCGGTGAACGTCACAGAAGTTCCAAAGATGGAGGGCGTTCCTGAAGTGCCCACGGTGGTGATCGTCCCTCCCTGGTTCACAGTTTGGGTAAACACTCCTGAAGTGCTGCCGTTAAAGGTAGCGTCACCGCCGTAAACCGCGGTAATGCTATGGGAGCCGACCGCCAGCCCTGCAGTGGAAAGCGTCGCCACGCCGCCACTGAGCGTTCCCGGCCCCAACGGAGTAACCCCATCGAAGAAGTTGACCGTGCCCGTGGGCGTTCCCGCTCCCGGGGAATTGACGTTTACCGTGGCCGTGAAGGTGACGAGCTGTCCAAACACGGAAGGGTTCATCGGGTTGGTGACAATCGTGGTTGTGTCCGCCTTGTCCACCACCTGGTTCAGCACGGCCGACGTGCAACTGGCAAACGTAATGTTACCCGGATAGTTCACCGTAATGGGATGAGAGCCTATCGAAAAAGTAGAATCGGTTTCCGTAGTCTGGCCAGAGCCGTCCAGATTTCTGATGCCAAAATTCGAGATTCCATCCAGGAAATTCAACGGTGGCGGGCTGAAAGGAGTACCGCTCCCTGAGCTGACCGCGCCCGTAATGATCACGGGCTGCCCAAAGACAGAAGGATTAAAGTCGGAAGAAGCGGCGCAGTTCGTCCCCGCCGGGCAATCGGTCTCGATGTTCAGGGTCCAGCCGGTATCAAGTGAGCTGGCTCCCGCGTTGAATTGCGTTATCGCATACAGGTTCCAATCCCCGTTGCCGTCAATTCCGTTGAAGACAGAAGCCAGCGTAGCGCTTCCATCAGGAACTGGCTCGGTATAAGGGCCAGCTACGCCGGAGAATGTAGGCGCCGTTCCGGATACGCTTTTCTTATTGCTTGTAGGCCGGTAGAGTCCAGCCGCGAAATTAGGGGTAGCAAACGAAAACGCCGGCAACTGCGCAGAGACCGCGTCATCCAGCGTGATGAACGGCACGTTTGCTGATGAGCTTGTGCATCCGCCTGATTCGGACTCGAGCACTAGATTCTGTCCCTGCGGACCTACCAGCAGGAACGCTGGGTCTGCCTGGCATACGCTGGTAAAACTGTTTAAGGTCACGGTCACTTTTGTCACATGCCCAGGCAGGCCGGCGACCGTGATCTTCGATGGATAATTTGCTCCATGGCCGCTGTTGGGAATTGCGATTGCCGTGGAATTAGTAAAGGCGAACTGCGGCGTAATGTTCAGGCTCCAGCCACCGGTAAATTTGCCGCTATCAACCCCCGGCCCGAGTTGCGGTTGATAGAGCACATAAAGGTTCCAGGTTCCATTCGGGTCGGTTCCATTAAAGACATTGGCGAAAGTCGCCGTACCGTCATTGGCAACTAATTGCGTTGCGGTATAGGTGGGGCCTCCAGGCGCCGGGGCTTGGAAAATTGGCTGGGTTGAAAAAGCCGAGACCACATAGCTTGATGGCCTGTAAGTCCCCGAGTTGAGGGGGTTGGGAAATTGCGGCAGTGGTGTGGCCGCCGAATCGTCGAGTGTCAATGTGACATTGTTAGTTGCCGCCGAACATGGGCCAACCAGCGAATAGGGGATCACAAATTGGCCATGGGGCCCTTGCAGTAAAAGCGCCAGGTCTGCAGCACAGTTAGTATCAGAATATCCGCTCAAGGTCAGCGTCAGTTTGCCAATGGTCCCCGTCATGCCCGAGACCGTAATGGGTGAGGGATAAAGAGATGTAGTTGCTGTCGTTCCATTGGTACTGAAGTTGACCTGCGTAGGATTAGAAAACGTTCTGCTAGCCGCGGGGCACGGCGGTCTTACGGAGACGACCGCACTGCCCTGAATGGAACTTGTGACCGTATCGGTGGCTGTTACAGTTTGGCTGCCGATGGAGTTCAGGGTGATGCTGAAGTTGTGCGCTCCGTTGTCGCCAGTTACAAAAGTGTAATCGGCCGGCAGGACTGCGCCGCCATCCGAACTGGTAAAGTGCACCGTGCCGGTATAAGCCGTACCCGAAGTCGTGGCTTGATTGTCAAATTGATCCAGCGCCGTTACCGTGATGTTAAACGGCAAGCCTACGAATGCGCCGGGAGGCGCACTCACACTGAAGTGGTGGGCGGGGCCGGGATTGACCGTAATGCCGTTGGAAGTGCCTGTGATGGAGCTGCTGAGAGTGTCCGTAGCCGTGACCGTCTCAGTGCCTGCAGTTCTCAGAATCACGCCGGTGAAGGTGCGCGCCCCGCTCACAAGTGTGTTGTTGCCCGGCAGGGTCGCGCTAGGGTCCGTGACGCTGGTAAGGTGCACCGTCCCGCCATAACTTGGTGTGGTGTTTCCAAACGCATCTTTGGCGGTGACAGTAACATTAAAGCTCGCCCCCGCAGTGACCGGGTTTGCCGATGGAACCACCGTGAATGTTGATGTTGCCGCCGGACTTACGTTGATAAACGCAGTGCCACTGGAACTGACGCCGCTGGCGTTTGCAGTGAGGCTCCGAGAACCTGCCGTCCGCAAGGTTATGCTGAAAACGCGTGAACCGTTAATCAAAGTATTGCTGGGCAGCGTCGCCGCTCCATCGCTGCTGGTAAAGCTGACCGTGTTGCCAAAGCCAGTGGCAACATTCCCGAATTGGTCAAACGCCGTAACCGTTACGTTAAATGCAACCCCTGCCGTGGCGCTTCCGGGTACGCCGCTCAGTACCAGATGGGTCGCCGCCGCCGGGTTCACGGTCACCGATCCGGTCATGAAACCGCAGTGCGGATCGCAATAATAGTTGTAAGTACCGGCGGCGGTGAACGTATGTCCAAAGGTGCCACTGGTCTTGGTGGCGCCTGAGTTGAATATGAAGTCTGGACTGCAGCTTGAACCCGAAACTACGTTATGGGCAAGAGAAGTAGTACCGCCGCCCGCCCACGACCACGTGACGGTTTGTCCGGCGGTGATGGTGATCGCATTCGAACTGAAGAAGCTGTCGTTCACAGTGACCGTCTGCCCTACCGCCGCCAGCGGCAGCAGGCAGAACAGGAAACCTATCGCGACACCTTGCCTTAAAGTCCACCCTTGGTAAGCAATGCCCTGCCGCTTGCGGCGCAGGGTGGGAGCCCCGGCTTTTAAGCCGGGGGAAGAGGTAAAAACCTGTCGGGCTTTAGCCCCGGCGTTTGGGAATAAGACATTCGTTATGCGTAGAAAGAAGCAGAGAACCGGCGCAAACCAGCGCCCTGTGAGCAAGCGCATTGACCCTGGGAAGGCAGTCACGAGCTCTTCGTCCTCCGTAATGGGGAAGTACAAACGATGTTCGGGGAGGTCATTAAGTCTACCCCCTTTGTCCCAAAACGGCAAGAAAATCCCAAAAATGGCAAGAAAAAACCAAGAAACGACCGTTCACTCCTTAATCGTGGTCTGTTAAGCAATTTCGTTACAACCGAAGAATCTTTACAGCGCGTGCGGCTTAATCCTACATAGACGGCCGGGTGGGGTTTCATCTTGGAGCGAATCGGATTGGCGCCTGAAGTTGCACCTACAAGACCCCCCCGCCCTAAAAAGCTGGGGACGGCGCAACCCTCGGGTTTTCGTCATCACGGTATCACTCTGATATCAAAACATTGATTTCCTGGAAACTGCAGGTCATCATGGAGAAGCAGTTGCCAAGCACCGCTTACCGGTCCACGGCACGCCGGGACAGGTTGCAGGTGAAAAGCAACCGCAAAAGAACGAAGTTACGCATTCCAGAATGCGGGGCTTTGGCCCTTACGGTCTTTGAAAAATTCGTCGTCGGTAGATCGGGAGCATGAGCTTTGGGCGTCCTTGGCGCTTGGCTTGCCCCGGCTGGCCGGTGGGAGCTCGCAACTCGGAGCTGTTTTTCACTACTCAGCTCCAGTCGTAAGAAATTGATTGCTAAGGGTTTAGCGCTGCATTCACTACTCTAAGTAATGGGGGGCCTGCATGGAACAAGGGTTTCAAAACCGTACTCGGTGGTTGGTACTCAATCATGAAACAGCTCTGCCCTAGCCATACCGGACGCGCACTGAAGAATCTCCCTTAGAGCTTGGCCTGCCCCGGCTGGCAGTTGGAGCTTGCAACTTGGAGCTGTTTTTAACTACCAGCTAGTCCCTCATGCGGAGTTGATCTTCGCCAATAATGACAAGGGTCAGACGCGATTTGAAACACTCCAAACACCTGCTAGCAAGTGGGGTTGGGGGTCGCCCACAATCTTCCGAAAATCCGCATTGATCTGCGGCGAAGAGCTTTTGCGGTTGCTTTTACTGAGTACTGACAACTGAGTACTGTATTACTACGCTTTTCGCGCCGGTGTTGCCGCCAGCTTTTCGATGGGTGGATAAGAAGCTGGGGCGGCCAGAGTTCGCTCGGCGGGTTGCGACTTGCTTTCAATCGCTTTGACCATCAGTTCGAGGGCAATCCCCGAAGTGGGCGGATTGACCACCGACGCCGCCAGCAACCCCTTGCGCACCCACTCCTGTCCCGCTCCCGGACAGTAATCGCAACCAATATAGGGCAGACCGGCCCAGCGCTCGCGCTCTGCGCCGCGCGTCTCAGCTTCAAACGCCTTTCTTGCGCCTATGGCCATGTCGTCATTTTGTGCGGCTACCAAATTCACCGGGGTCTTGTGCGAAGTGCTTAACTGAAGCCATCGGCTCACGGCGTTATATCCGCTTTGCTCGCTCCAATTGCCGATCAGTGTCCTCACTTGCACGTTGGCTGGCTTGGTGGATTGCATCTCGCTTAAGCGCAACTGTGCAATGGAGCTGACGCTGGGGCCAAGCAGGTATAAAACCAGGCCGCCCTGAGGAAGCATTGCGCCCATCTGCCGTCCCTGCAGCCGCCCGATCTCCGCGTTATCGGTACCGACGGAAAAAATTGGGGAGTTATAGCTCTTACGCAACTCCGCTGTGTATTCGCATTCACGATTCAGCACCGCCCATCCAATGCCGGCGGCAGCGGCCTGCCGCGCCACTTGCAGCAGGGTTGTCCCCACCGGGTAACAAACGATTCCGTCCGGACGGGAATCCTTGGCAGGCAAGTGAATGGCGTTCAGCAGTTGTTCGCTGAGCGAAATCGCATCATTGTTTGCGTACAGGATTTCTACGTCAATCCCAAGCCGCTGGGCGGTATCCCGGGCAAAGGATTCCTGCAGCTTCTGATAATGATTTTCCGTCGTCAAAAGCGAAACCAGAAATCTGAGTTTTTTCATGGTTGCAACCACATCAAGACGCTATGCGGATTTGCTCTCAATGGGCCATATTCCTTTTAAGGATAGATTGACTTTGGTCTGCGTATCCTACCCCGGAGTCCGGCAAAACTCAATTGTGCAGTGGCATTAATTCGCAACTCGCTTCCGGGATGGTTTTCAGTTTGTGTGGCCTTGCATGTCTGCTCGATCCGGAGTTTTGACCCCAACGTCGGGTAGCTTGTAGTATGGAAAGGAAAATTATCTGCTCATTTGCGGGCGCTTAACTCAGCGGTAGAGTGCCATCTTCACACGGTGGAAGTCATAGGTTCGAATCCTATAGCGCCCACCAATAACCTATTGAATCCATTGAGCAAAAGGCCGAGGCGCCCCGCCTAGGCTCTCGGCTTCTCATTCATAAAGACTTTTCTCATTACATTCCGTCTAACAGCGGAGCTCGAATAACCCGTGCCTTCCCAACGCCTCATATCGCGCCTGCTTTTTGTTGGCCTGCTGGTGACCGCCGTCACTGAGGTGCACGCCGTCGTGTCAGACGATGTTCGGTCGGGTAATCTTCACTCGAACGAGACCCCGTCTGCTGCTGTGGTTACGATCCCCAGGCTTTCTGGAATTCCCAGATT
Source organism: Terriglobales bacterium (assembly GCA_035487355.1). Lineage (NCBI taxonomy): Bacteria > Pseudomonadati > Acidobacteriota > Terriglobia > Terriglobales > Terriglobales bacterium. The sequence continues at coordinate 21,062 of DATHMF010000056.1, forward strand.
AGAAGATTTTCTCACCATGGAGCCCGCGCCCGGCGTAGCGCAGCAGATGACCAAGGTTGAGAACTTCATCCAGCACGACCCCAAGGATGGCGCGCCTGCCCAGGAGCGGACCGAAGTCTACATTGGCTACGATGCCAAAAATTTCTATGCCGTCTTCGTCTGCTTCGATAAAGAACCGGGAAAGATCCGTGCGCGCATGACCCGCCGCGAAGATATCGGTCCTGAGCACGACGAGGTTCAGCTCTATCTCGATACCTTCAACGACAAGCGCCGCTCCTTCGGCTTCATGATCAATCCCCTGGGCGTGCAATACGATTACATCTGGACTGAAGATAACGGATACGACTCTTCCTGGGACACGGTTTGGGATTCATCCGGCAAAGTCACCAGCGAAGGTTACGTTGCCATGATGTCCATTCCGTTCAGGAGCCTGCGCTTTCCCAATGTGGAAGAGCAGACCTGGGGCATCCTGTTTCAGCGGGTGGTGCCACATGATAACGACAATAGCTTTTTTCCGCATGTCTCCAGCAGCATTCAAGGCAGGCTCAATCAGGAGGCGCAACTCAAGGGGCTCACCGGCATCAACCCCGGACGCAATTTTCAGTTGAACCCTTACGGAGTCACTGGCGCGTTTCGTGCGCTCGATCAGCGCGACCCTAACCATCCCTTCATCGCCGGCAACCATCTCGGCGGGACCGCCGGTCTCGACGGCAAGCTGATTATCCACGACAGCCTGGTGCTCGATTTTACCGTCAACCCAGATTTCCGCCAGCTTGAAAGCGATCAGCCGCAAAACACCGTGAACCAGCGCTTCGAGGTCTTCTTCCCGGAAAAGCGGCCGTTCTTCCAGGAGGGCGCGAGCTTCTTTAGCACTCCGGTGAACCTTTATTTCACGCGCCGCATTGAGGCCCCATTTGCCGGGTTGAAGCTCACGGGCAAGCTTGGGCCTTACGGAATCGGCGTGCTCGCGATTGATGACCGCGGCCCCGGCCGCAGCGTTCCCGATGGCGATCCGTTGCGCCGCAAGCGCGCCTACTTCACCGTAGGCCGCCTGACGCGTGATTTGTGGAAGCAGTCTCAGGTGGGTGTGTTCTACAGCGACCGCGAGATGAGCGCGGTCCCAGCGGACCGGTCCCTGTGCCAGAGCAATGCTTGTATAACGAATTCCAATCGCGTGGGCGGCGCCGATTTCACCTTCCATTTTGGGGATCACATTCAGACCCTCGGACAGGTTGTTGCCAGCACCAACGACCAGGCCGACGGCAAACACTTGGCTGGGGCGTGGTATCACTGGTACGCCTCTTATAACGGCCGGCACGTTTTTTATGATGTCCGCTATGAAGATGTTACCCAAAACTTCGTTACACTCACTGGGTTTTTCCAGCGGCCCGATAACCGTCACGAAAGCCAATTCGGCTCTTACACTTTCCGTCCCGAGGGGAAGATCCTGACCTCCTACGGCCCGCAGCTCTACCACAGAATGGAGTGGGACCATCACGGCACGCAGCTCAACTATGACTATGAGCCTGGTTTCTTTGTGAACCTGAAGGCCAACACCAGTTTCACGTTCTGGCACGGATACAGCCATGAAACCCTGCGTCCCGCGGATTTTTCCAGTCTTGCACGCAACACCAACTTCGTGGAGGATTACACCGGCTTCCAGCTCAACAACAGCTATTTGAAGCTGGTGACCTTCAACGGGTCGCTAAATTGGAACAAGGTCGTCAACTTCAGTCCACCAGGCAGCCTGCCGCCCTTTCGTGCCAATGAGGTCAACGGCAACCTGACCGCAACCGTCCATCCCTGGAACCCATTGACGGTTGATAACAGCTACATCCTCGAGCGGCTGACCACGCGCACCACGCCCGAGCAGGGCATCCTGACCGCCCACATCATCCGCTCCAAGTGGAACTATCAGTACAACCCACGGCTCTCCTTCCGCACCATCTTCCAATATGATGGCCTGCTGCGCAACCCGCTCAACACCAGCCTGGATCAAACCAAGAACTTCAACACCGATTTCCTCGTAACCTACCTCGTGCATCCTGGGACGGCGTTCTACGTGGGTTACAACAGCAATCTGGAAAACCTGGATCCGTTCGCCATCAGCAACCATACGGGCTTGCTGCGCACCAACCGAAGCTACATCAACGACGGCCGCACCGTGTTTGCCAAGATTTCTTACCTGTTCCGGTTCTGACCCACTAGCCAGTCTTCAAGTGGCATTGTTCGAATCTCCATCATTCTGTTATCTTCGGTGTCGCCAAGCCGAAGGAATTCTTATGCGCCAGTTTAATTGTGTGCTGTTTTTGAGCTGTTCATTCCGTTCATATTTACGCTTGATTCTGGCATTGGTGATGATGGTTGCCACGGCCCTCGCGCCGGTTACAGCGGCCCCCACCGGTCCGGCGAGAACGGCCATACCGGTCAAAGTCCTCGCACTGCGCACGGAATACAAGGAGAATCCGCTCGGCATTGACAGCCGTCAGCCTCGGCTGAGTTGGCAACTGCAGGGTGAAGGACGCGGAATCGAGCAGTCGGCATATCAGGTGCGTGTGGCACAGAGCGAACCGGAGCTGCGCTCAGGCCGCCCTCTGATCTGGGATTCAGGCCGGGTGAACTCGGATGAATCCGTTCACCGGCCCTATGACGGTCCGCCGCTGCAATCTGGACGGCGATACTACTGGCAAGTACGCGTTTGGGATGAAAAGAGCACGGCTTCCGACTGGAGCGCACCGGCTTACTGGGAGATGGGTCTGCTTCAGCCATCGGACTGGCACGCCGATTGGATCGAGCCAGCCTTGAATGATACGTCGGGCGGGCCTGCGCCCATGCTCCGCCGCGAATTCAAGGTGTCGGGCGCTATCCTGCGCGCACGGGCATACGTTACCAGCCACAGCCTCTATGAACTAAATCTGAATGGACACCGCGTCGGCGATCAACTTTTCACACCCGGTTGGACCAGTTATGAAAAGCGAATCCAGTATCAAACCTATGATGTAACCGATCTCGTGAAGACCGGCACGAACGCCGTTGGCATAGTACTTGGCAGCGGATGGTATCGCTTCAAGGGCCGCCGCATTTACGGTGATCACCTCGCTGCCCTCGTGCAAATCAACATCACATACAAAGATGGGCACGAAGAGGTGGTTCGTACTGATCAGAACTGGAAATCAGCGACGGGGCCAATCCTGATGTCTGAGATTTACGACGGCGAGACCTACGACGCCCGCCTGGAAAAGACAGGTTGGACCATGCCAGGTTATGACGATGCTCAGTGGGCCGGTGTCACAACCGCCAATTACCGCAAAGACGATCTCTTCGCTCCCGCTGGTCCGCCGGTTCGCCGAATAGAAGAGATCAAGCCGGTGAAGATCATCAAGACACCGGCGGGCTTGACAGTCGTGGACATGGGCCAAAACATGGTCGGATGGGTACGGCTCAACGTGCAGGGACCAGCGGGAACGACGGTGATACTCCGCTACGCCGAGGTGCTCGACCAGCAGGGCAATTTCTACACTGAGAACCTGCGGAATGCCAAGGCAACGGTACGCTACACGCTGCAAGGTGGCCCTCCGGAAACGTTCGAACCCCATTTCACGTTTCAAGGTTTCCGTTATGTCGCAGTTGACGGCTATCCTGGCGAGCTAACGCCCGACAGCCTGACCGGTGTGGTCATCCATTCGGAGATGGCGCCGACCAGCGACTTTGAAACTTCCAGCAAGCTGATCAATCAACTCCAGCACAACATCCTGTGGGGACAGAAAGGTAACTTCCTCGATGTCCCAACCGACTGTCCGCAACGCGACGAACGCCTTGGCTGGACGGGCGATGCCGAGGTCTTCGCTCGTACCGCCGCCTTCAACATGGATGTTGCCGGGTTCTTTACCAAGTGGCTCAGAGATGTGGCTGCGGACCAGTACAAGGACGGCCGCGTGCCAACGGTCATTCCCGATACGGGAAATCAGAGCCAGCCGCCGCGGCCCGCAGCCGCGTGGAGCGACGCCGCGGTGATCATCCCCTGGACGATGTACATCAGCTACGGCGACAAACGGATCCTGGAAGAACAGTACCCCAGCATGGTGAAGTGGGTGGAATACGAGCGGCAGCGGGCGGGCAACGAATACATCTGGAAGAATGACTTTCAATACGGTGACTGGTTGGCCTACGCGGCGCCAAACTCAGAGGCGCGCAGTTATCCCGGAGCAACCACGGGCAAAGACCTGATTGCGACCGCTTTTTTTGCCTACTCGACGGACTTGCTCGAGCGCACCGCGCAGGTCCTGGGCAAAAAAGATGACGCAGCGCGCTATGGCGATTTGCTCGCGAAGATCAAGGCTGCTTTTCGCCGGGAGTTTGTCACTGAGACGGGCCGGGTCGGCGAGAACACGCAGACCGCGTACGCGCTGGCCTTGCAATTCGACTTGCTGCCCGACGAGCTGCGCCCCTTGGCCGCCCAGCGGCTCGCTGAAGACGTGCGTGAACGCAAGCACCTGACCACAGGCTTTCTTGGCACGCCGTTCCTCTGTCACGTACTCAGCCGATTTGGCTATCTGGAGGAAGCCTACATGCTCCTCAACCGCGAGCAGTATCCATCGTGGCTTTACCCGGTCAAACAGGGCGCGACCACCATCTGGGAGCGCTGGGACGGGATCAAACCCGATGGCTCGTTCCAGGACAAATCCATGAACTCGTTTAATCACTACGCTTACGGCGCGATCGGTGAGTGGATGTACCGGGTGATGGCTGGAATCGAGATTGATCCCGAAGCCCCAGGATATAAACACACTCTGATCCAGCCCCAGCCAGGCGGTGGATTCACCAGCGTTACAGCCAGCCACCTCACAATGTACGGGAAAGTCAGTTCGGCGTGGGCGCTCAAGGACAATAGGTTTGAACTCACGGTCGAGATTCCCGCCAACACTCACGCGACAGTGCGTTTGCCGCACGCCCAGCTCGCCGACGTAACCGAATCCGATCAAGCGCTTGCGAACGCAGGTGGCATCCGGGCGGCGCGCCAGGATGGCGACTCAGTTCTTCTGGAAATTGGTTCAGGTCAATATCGCTTTGCTCTTAACCAGAGACGGGGCGAAACGGCTGTACGTTGATCCAGGCTAAATCTGTAAGTGATGCTGGGAGAGACAGTTATCTCCCTTTTCGGCTTCTTAAAGACTATAATCTAGGGGATTTAATGCGCCCTGTGTTATACTGCGTTAACGCTATTGCCCACGGTACGCTAGTGGTGCGGTGGTCTGATCCGATAGATTGATCTGACATTTATTCCCGCCTTTCCTGCACTCCGTTTGTTTACAGCGTCAAAATTCAACTTACGAGTGGCATCCATTTATTTCAAGATAGATAAATCCAGTCGCGAATCGCAATCTGTCTGCGTCTCGCGAGACGCCTCTCACAGAAAGCACAATTCGAATGACACGATTTACAGAAATGCCTCTCTCTGCTGGTTTGCAGCAGAGGTTGGCAACAGCACAATTCACAACACCCACACCCGTCCAGGCGGCGGCCATTCCACATGCGCTCGAGGGCAAAGACGTTCTTGCCACGGCGCAGACTGGGACCGGCAAAACGCTCGCCTTCCTTATCCCCGCAATCGAACGATTGCAGGGCAGCACTTCGCATAACGTAGAAGTGCTGGTGCTGGTTCCCACGCGGGAGCTGGCATTGCAGATCCACACGCAGTACGAAAAGTTACGCGGCAATAAGCTCACGCCCGCGGCACTGATCATTGGCGGAGTCGCAGAAAAATCTCAGATCAAGGCGTTGCGCTCAGGCGCGCGCATGGTCGTGGCAACTCCGGGACGCCTCGAAGATCTTCTCAGCCGCAAGCTTGGGGACGTGCGCAACGTTCAGCTTTTGGTCCTCGATGAAGCCGACCGCATGCTCGATATGGGGTTCCTGCCCGCTATCCGCCGCATTGCGGCCGTATTGCCGCAGAAACGCCAGACGCTTTGCTTCTCGGCAACGCTCGAGGCATCAGTCGCCGGGCTGGTACATCAATATATGCGGGACCCGGTCCGCGTCGCCCTCGGATCAATCCTGAAGCCCGCTGAAAATGTCGAGCTGCAGGCGTTCGAGGTCGCGCTGGCTGAAAAGCGCAACGTACTTCGCCACCTGCTCTATCAGGAAAAAGGACGCAGCCTGATCTTCGCCCGCACCAAGCGCGGCACCGAGCGCCTGGCCAAAGATCTTTCGCGCGACGGCTTCGCCGCGGCGATGATTCACGGTGACCGCTCGCAGTCGCAGCGCAATGGTGCGCTCAGCGGCTTCGAAGAAGGACGCTTCAACGTCCTGGTTGCCACCGATATCGCTTCGCGTGGAATCCACGTGGGTGACATTGCCCATGTGATCAACTACGATCTTCCGACCTTGCCTGAAGATTTTATTCATCGCGTAGGCCGCACCGGGCGCGCCGGGGCACGTGGCCTGGCTTCAACCCTGGTATCGGGCGCCGAGGTCTCGGAACTCCGCCAGATCGAGCGTGCTCTGAAGCTGCGCATCGAGCGCAAGCAGATCAGCTCGCGGGAAACTGAAGAGACTAACCGCCAGGTGCCCGCAAGGCGGGATACTCTGGCAGGCCGTACTCTAAGAGCGCTGCCCGGCGAAGTGTTCGCGTAACGCTAGTATCTGTATCTAAAACCTAAGGGTCGTGTTGCGGCATGGAGAAATCCGTGCTCTGACACGACCCTAATTTTATGAAACCAGCTCTAGTGAAATTGAAACAAAATTCCTACCGAGGTCCGCACGTGGTTTTGCGGACGGCTCTCTCCCGGGTTCGGCTCAGCTAGAAATGTCGCCGTGTAATCCGCCATGGTGCGCAGGCTCACTCGCCGGCTCAGGCGAACATCAACTCCGCCGCCAAAAGAAGCAGCAAATCCCGTCCGCGTGGTTGCGTCCGAAACCCTGACACCAGGAGCGGAGATCACGAACTCAGCGTGCGAGGCTACACCTCCAAAAAGCGCATGAGCAAAAGGAGTCAGACGGGTTGAGTTGCGCAACTTGAACTCAGGGCCGGCGGTGAAATAAAAGGAGCGCAGTGGCACCTTGAAAGGGTTTTCCGTAGTGCAGATGCTCCCCTGGCAGACGGTGCCGCGTCCGTGCAAGGTCTCAAAGTAAGAAGCAAAGTCGCCCTTCAGGCCGATGTACCGGTTGAAGTTGCGGTTCAAAGAGACCTCAAAGCCTGCTGGTC
>DATHMF010000057.1 GCA_035487355.1 Terriglobales bacterium
GATATTTGAAGAAAAAACGAGAAGTGATTGTGCCCTGGACCATGCACCCGGTTGTGAAAATTTATCAGCTCTTGCCTGGGTTGGTGGAGTGGGCCATGCTGCGCATGGCAAAGCCTACGGAGTGACCTGCTCAAGTTCGGCCAGCATGGCTTCCATTTCAGATCGCGCGTGAGCGTTGCCAGTTCGCGAAGCGGAAACAATTCCGTCCGATAACATCTTTTTCGCTTCCGCCGCGCGATTTGATTTTGCCAGCGTCTGCGCTGCCATGAAGTATCCGGCTGTGTAGTCAGGATGGGCCGCCAGCAATTTGTGAAATTCTTGCAAAGCGCTGTCGACATCGCCGGAGTTGGAGAACTCCATGGCAAGCCCATAGCGCGCAAAGGCGTCGTTGGGATTCTGCGCAAGAATTTCGTTAAGCATCGCTATGCGGTCCATGGAAATTGAGCCCTCGACGGATTTCCAGTTTGAAAGCCAGCTTACTACAATTGAGAAGCGACATACGCTAATATGCCGCAAGTTCTTTTTTCGTCAACAAAAAAAGTCGGTATCTACAATAGTATCATTCCGTGTATACTATGTAGATGCAGCGGAGGTAAAAAAATGTCGGCATCTCAAATCGTGAAATGGGGGAACAGTCTCGCCGTGCGAATTCCAAAGCCTGTAGCCGAAGAATCCGGGTTCAACCAGGGGGACAAGATCGTCATCAAAGCCGTGCACGGCAAGATTGAGCTGCAGAGGAAGGACACCCTCCCGACCCTGCGTCAATTGGTGGCCCAGATCACTCCAGAGAACCGTTATGCTGAGACCCCGACAGGTCGCGAACGAGGGAAGGAAGCGGTTCAGTGGTAGCCGCCTACGTCCCTGCCGCCGGCGACGTGGTCTGGCTCGATTTTGATCCGCAAAAAGGGCGCGAGCAAGCAAAACGCCGGCCCGCGCTAGTTTTGACCGAGCGAAGCTACAATCGGGCCAGCGGGCTAATTATCGTCTGCCCTCTTACCAGCCGCCGCAAAAACTATCCATTCGCGTTGCCTACCGTGTTTGACCAAGTGGAAGGCGCGGTTCTGGTGGATCACTTGAAAAGCATGGACTGGGCGGCTCGGCGCGCTTCTTTTCATTCGAAAGCGGAGTCTCAGCTTCTACAGCGAGTTCGCGGTTATGTCGCCGTCCTGTTAGGAATTCGCTAACTTACAAGGTTTCTGCCAGCAGCCGTTACTCCTCACCATTTCTTGAAGATCACGAAAACGGCTGCGATGATCATCAAAAATCCCACCGCGTAGTTCCAACGAACTGGTTCTTTCAAATATAAAACTGAAAACACTGAGAAAACAGTCAGCGTGATCACTTCCTGAATCGTCTTCAATTGCGCTGCGCTGAACGCGTAGGAGCCGATGCGATTGGCCGGCACTTGAAAGCAATATTCCGCAAAAGCGATGAGCCAGCTGATAAGGATGACCTTAAAAAGAGGTACGTTGCGGTACTTCAAATGGCCGTACCACGCGAAGGTCATGAAGATATTTGAGATGGTGAGAAGCACTACCGTGGTCATAAACGCATTTTGCCATAACGCCGCCTGCGCCCTTCGGGCTTGATTCGCCACCAGAGGAGAAGATGTACAGGAAAAGAGGTACGGATTCCCCCCGATTGACCTGCTTGCTCCCGAGTGCTATAAAGACGAGGTTTTGTGTGCTGGCCGTCTTGCGCGTTTTACCGTCCGCTCGCGAGAGGTTGGCACGGAACATCCGACGCGGCCAAGCTCAGAAGTCTTGTTCAAGTCGTGTAGTGGAAGCGTGTTCGGAACTGCGGCCTACGATGAGCGCGGCGTTCTATTTCGCGCCATGGTTGCCGGAACTGGTGCCAAAACACGTTGTCATCCTGGATAAGTTCATCCTCGGAGGATCCCTATGCGCAGTTATCTAGCAGGTCTTTCATGTAGCGCCCTCGGATTGGCAAAAACCGCTGCATCCGCATTCTTTGTCCTGGTGTTATTGGCGTCAACCGCTCTGGCCCAACCGGCTCCGGAAGCCGGAGGCGAAGCCAACCTCAAACTGCCCGATCTTTCCCAGGTCAGCTTTCTGGGAATGGACGGTCACAAACTCCTCACCATAGGAATTCTGTTCTGCATCTTTGGACTTGCCTTCGGACTGACGATCTACGTTCGCCTGAAGAATCTGCCAGTCCACCGCTCAATGCTGGAAATTTCCGAATTGATTTATGAGACCTGCAAAACCTACCTCGTCACTCAAGGCAAGTTCCTGATGCTGTTGTGGGTGTTCATCGCCGTCATCATCGTGTTGTACTTCGGCGTCTTTGCTCCAGTGCCGGGCAAGCCCATCAGCACTACGCTGCCTATCATCCTACTGTTCAGCATCGTTGGCATCGCGGGTAGTTACGGAGTGGCCTGGTTCGGTATCCGGGTCAATACATTTGCTAATTCTCGAACCGCGTTCGCAAGTTTGCGTGGGAAGCCCTATTTCGTCTATCAAATTCCGCTCGAAGCCGGCATGAGTATCGGCATGATGCTCATCAGCGTCGAGTTGTTGATCATGCTTTTCATCCTGCTCTTTGTGCCCCGGGATTACGCCGGCTCCTGTTTTATCGGCTTCGCGATTGGAGAATCACTCGGTGCTGCGGCGCTGCGGATTGCTGGCGGCATCTTCACCAAAATCGCCGACA